>JAJZEJ010000723.1 GCA_021828635.1 Chloroflexota bacterium | reverse complement strand
ACCGCTTAGATCGAGGGTCTGCCAGATGTCCATTGCCTGGAAGTGTGAGAGGCTTTGGTTAGGATAGCCGACACCATCGACAACAGCCAGATGACCTGCATCCCACAAGGTCTTGAGTGGAGCCAGGTTGGGATGGAGGCCAAGTCCAGATTCGAGCGGTAACACCTGCGTCTCTGGAACGGCCAGCGTGGGGCGTAGTTTCTGATAGGTGGGGTTGGTATAGGGGATGACAGTATTCAAACCATCGTTGCCGCCGGCCATCTGCACAACAATCAGCGTGTGATTCGTCGCGCCCTGGGCAACGGCGGAGCCTTGTAGAACCTGGGTATGGGCGGAGGCGATGCCGCGACTAAAAATGGCTGGCATCACCATACCTGCCGAGACGACCAGCATGCCATCCTTAATCATGGCTCTTCGTGTTAGTTTCATGGATGAACTCCTTGTGTCCCTCCCGTGGAGGTGTGATTCATCACACCCTATACGCGAATCGACGGGATACACGGGCGTGATAAATCATACCCCTACTAGTTCAAATGATATTTAGGTGCTGACATCAGCAGGTAGAGGGTGCCACGTACATCGCTGAGCGGATAGCTCTTACCGTTTGTCAATGTGATGCGTGGGTTACTTCTACCACTGCTATTACCGGTAAAGTAGCTGACAAGCTGGTCGCGGGTGGTCGATGTAATATTGCCATCGAGCAGGAACGAAGCATAGTAGTCCACGAAACGTTCGGGTGAGTCAATTTTGTTAGCATCAATGACACTTTGCAGGTCTAAAGGCTGGATGCCCGCTTTTTTGTTGCGGCTAACGAGCAAGAGATCGATATAGTTCAGGCGGTTCATCCAGGTACCACTATTAAGCCAGTTGGAACTGACTTTATCGCCAGGCCAGCCCGCGACATTGGGGGGGTTGAAGAGTTGCTGACCCAGTAGCGTCGTCACGTTTTGCAGGTTCTGGCCGCTACCCTGCATGTCTAATCCACGATAGGCACCCACCACAAACTCGGTAGGCGACTTGAGACGGCTGCGATAGGCTTTAGAAGACGAGAATTGTGGTGAGAGCAGCAATGTCCGCATAACGGCTCCCATATTGTGGCCGCTTTTCACGTAGGTATCGACTAGTGGACTGAGGTCTTCATTGCTGGGATTTTCATAGCCGAAAAAGGTAAAGAGCCTGTGCATGATGAACCAGGGTGCGGCGGGATTGTTGGTGAGAATGCGGATGATATCCTTGTAATCGAAGTTGCCACGTTGCCCCATGAAGTTTTTCACCAGATCATTATGGTCACGAGGGTTGTAGCGCGAAGAGATTGGCCCGGTGATATGCCAGCCGGTGAGTGAGGCGGCTCCTCCAAAGACATCCTGTTGTGTATAATTAGCAACACCGACAGTGAAGAGTTCCATCAATTCGCGGGCATAGTTCTCGTTGGGTGAATTTTTGTGGCTTTTTGTCAGATCCAGGTAGAAGAGCATAGCTGGGTCGGCAGTAATGCCGAGTAGGATGTTATCGAAGGTATCGAAAGCGTGCGCACGCAAGAAATTGTTCTGATTAAGCATACGTTCGGCAGCATACATACCACCGGCTTTCGCAAAACTGCTGGTTAATACGCCATGCCAGAAAAGGGTCATCTTTTCTAAGAGAGGACGTTGCGTCCAGGCCATGCGCAGTATCCACCAGCGTTGAATATTTGCGATGGCGGGTCCACGACCACTAAGTTGTAGGTTGAGCGCGTTCAGGCGACCCTCCATCGCACCATCATTGACTTGTTGGTAGTTGAGCAAGCGATCTACTGAACCCTCGAAGCCGAGACTCTGGTAGAGCGCCATATCTTGTGCGGACGTGCCGAAACCAGCTTTGCGTAATAAATGTCCGATCTGCATATTACTAGCTATCGGCCCATGAGTGAGCGAGTTGAAGGCTCCATGTTGCCAGGCTTCGGCCAGGCCGACACCACCAACAACTGCCGCACCCGCGCCAAGAGCGACCGCACCAAAGAGCTTGCGCCGTGAGAGTGGTTTCTTCTGTGGTAGTGGTGCTACTGCTATACCAGTGTTATCCTGCACCATCTCCTCTTGTTGCAACGGTACAGTCTGCACCGGTGATAATCTCAATGTTGGTTCATCGTGCGGCATATTGAGGGTTGGTTGTTCCCAGGATGTCTGGCCGCTCGGCTGATCCGACTGTTCTGGCTGAGGCTGACCGTCCTGCCAGGGAACGGTTGGCTCATCATAAGTATTCATATCCATTTCGCGTATCTCCCACAAAGTCTGATACTTTGCTACATTCCTCACCCGTTCAGGTTTGTTACTTGTATTTTAACAGGCAATCCTCAAGGAACTCTCAAGACAGCTTCCAGATTTTGCCAAGATAGAGCAGTTAATTACTTCTGCTTGTTTATCTTGACCATTTGCGTTACGTTAGATAAGTGTGATTTTGTAATTTATAGTTGAGCTTTTATAAAAAGAATAGTTATCATCAATTACTACTGTAGAGATTGGAAACGATTAGACGCTTATGGATACCAAGACAGTACCACACCTCAAAACAGAGCCGACTACGCCCGCACAAGAACACAAGCATGGACCTATCCTGCTTTTTTTCTGCCTATTTCTACTTGGTGGGGCTATTTTTTTTCTGGACGCTGTATTGCCACTACGTGATCTGTGGTTCTATAATGCCTTACTCACGCTCCCCTGGCGTGCATGGCTGTTATTACCAACGCATCTACTCTTTCCACAATGGCCTGGCGTGTCGGTCCTGGCGGGCATACATCGTGTGAAACCTATCGCGATGGCGATACCCTGGCAAGAGGCGCGACTGTTGTTGGTAAGTATTGGCATCCTGTTTCTGGGTTATCTACTAGCGGTATATTATCTACCTCGTTACATCTCACAGCGTTTTATCATGGCCTCAACGCTGGTGCTTGGCTTGCTCTATACATTAGTGCCTGTTGTGACTTCACAAGACCTGTTCTCTTATATTGCCTACGCACGGATGCTACTGCTCTATCATCTCAATCCGTTAGTGACAGCACCGATAGTAATGCGGCATGACACCATCTTTCCTTACGTTTATTGGATTAAGCAACCCTCGATCTATGGACCGTTCTGGGTGTTACTGTGTGGAGCATTACAGGGAATACTATTAGCGTTAGGGTTCACGCACGTGGCCCCGATGGTTCTCTTGCTACGCCTGTTTTCACTGGCTATGCATCTTGGCTCCGTGCTGCTGATCTGGTCAATCAGTGGCTCTATGCAAAGCGCGATGCCGTATAGCCCGTTATCACAACAACGGCGCGTACAAGCCACGCTAGCCTTTGCCTGGAACCCTCTTTTGCTGTTTGAGGCATGTGTGAACGCGCATGTTGATACTACGATGCTCTTTTTTCTTTTACTGGCAATCTGGCTACTCTTGCCACGTCTACGCTATCCCGCGCTGTCCACCACCCTCTCTGCCATCGTGCTGGCACTGGCAAGCTGTATCAAGATTACACTGATCTTCTTCTTGCCAGGGCTATTGCTCTTTCTCTTTTTGCGTTATATGCGCGGTCGGCTGCATATCTGCCTGGCGCTACTGGCATACGGGGGAACGCTACTGCTATTTTACATACCATTCTGGGATGGGGGAAAGATTCTGCGTGTGCTACATATCAATCCGGGAGCCTTTCATACCATCAATTCGCTCTATGCAGTGGTGATCTATCTTTCGGCCAGCCTGCGCGGTAGCCCTGTGTTACCCGCGACAGCTAACACTGGTTCACCTATCGAGCAATTAGCGCATCTTGCCAGTATAGTACTATTTGTGCTGAGCTATGGCGTGTTGCTGTTATGGGCGATAATGAAATGGCGGCACGAAATGCTGTTACCCGCACTCGTGCGCTGGATGGCGCTAGTCTGGTTGCTCTATTGCCTGCTTGGTAGCCCCTGGTTCTGGCCCTGGTATATAGTGACATTCCTGGGCCTGTACGCGCTCGTTGAGGCCGCTAAGGCTGAGCGCGGCCTGCTGACACGCCTGTTTAACCTGCCGCTTGCTGTACGGTTGCTCTCCTTCAGTATGCTTAGTCTGTACTGCTTTGTATCTTTCGCGCCAGCCGCCAGCCGGATTGCCAACCTGAAAGATTTCACCTGGAGCGATCTAACAGGGGCGTGGATTTGGGGTATACCCTTGTTGGCGCTGTTTTTCAAGGGCAACAGGGGTATAATGAAATATCTTACCAAATTAAGACAGATTATGGTGTAAGGGCCGATGTATCGCGCCCGTGCCTTAACAGTTGAGGGCAAGCAGAAGGTGAATAAGGTAAAGGTACCAGGTAAGCACGAGAGAATGGTTATGGTATAGCAGTATGGTTTATTCTATATCCGGGTTACATGCAAATAGTAGAGAAAAGAATATACTACTTGTTAAATATACGTTAAAAGGAACCATAGTAGTTATGCCTGAGTCATCTAAACTCTTAGAACGTGTGCAACGTCTGCCTTTAGCAGTGCGTTTACTCTCACTTATATTGGCTATTCTGGTGGTAGGCGCTGGTATTGGTACGGCTGTATATCTGTTGAACAGAGCGACGACGAAGCCGCCCGTGAGCCAGATTAGCATCACAGGAGTGCCGCATGTGACTATTAGTCCGACGCCGACGCCGACGCCTGCGCCAGTGATTCCAAGCGTTTCACCGTATATTTTCGGCACTAATATGGGTTTGTTTGATGCACACGATCAGGTGCTGAACTCAGCAGTAACACGCTCGCTTTTGCAGCAGATGCATACGACAATGATACGTATGCCGGTGCGCGAGAATCTGGACGAGGCAATAGAGGTGCAAGC
>JAJZEJ010000478.1 GCA_021828635.1 Chloroflexota bacterium | reverse complement strand
TGGCGTGCGTCGGTGGCGGCAGTAACGCTATCGGCATCTTCTATCCTTTCGCCGATGTACCAGAGGTCAAACTGATCGGCGTTGAAGCTGGCGGCGAGAAATTAGAACCAGGGATGCATGCCTCAACGCTGGTCGCTGGTCGCCCCGGCGTGCTGCATGGCACCTATAGCTACCTGCTGCAAAACGAGGATGGACAGATCCTCGACACACAGAGCATCTCGGCTGGCCTCGACTACCCTGGCGTGGGGCCAGAGCATAGCTATCTCAAGGAGAGCGGACGTGCTACCTATGTCTCGGCCAGCGACGAGGTTGCCATGCATGGTCTGCAAGTCCTGACACGTAGCGAGGGCATCATACCCGCGCTTGAATCAGCCCATGCCATTGGCTATCTGCTAGAGATGGGCCAGCAAGGCCAGTTGCCGGAAGGCTCGCTTGTCGTGCTAAATCTGTCAGGACGCGGCGACAAGGATATGCTGACCGTTGCCAAAGCCTTAAATGTAAATTTGTAGGATACTTGCCATGACAACATTTCAGTATGATCCTGAACTGATTGCGCGTTTTCCATCGACGGTCGGCGGTGTTATTCTGGCTCACGGCCTGCACAACGGGCCAACGCCAGAACCGCTACGCGAACAATATATAGCCGAACAACAAGCAGTTTTGCAGCGCATCGGCACAACGCCGTTGAGTCAGCTTCCATCGCTAGCGGCATGGCGTAGCACGTTTCGAGGCTTTGGCTTAGAACCAACACAGTATCGTAGCGCCGCCGAAGCTCTTTTGCGGCGTCTGACCAAAAAAGGTAATATTCCATGTATTAATACACTGGTAGATATCGGCAATCTGGTCAGCATCCGCTACGCGCTCCCCGTCGCTATCTTCGATACACGCCATTTGCAGGGGGCCATCACAGTGCATTTTGCCGATGGCACGGAACGCTACACGACGCTAGGTGAGCAGGAGACCGACCATCCAGAACCAGGTGAGGTGATTTTTGATGACGAAACGGGTCTGGTAATTGCCCGTCGCTGGTGTTGGCGACAGAGCGAACCGAGCGCAGCGCAAATTGATACCACTGATGCACTCATCACCATCGAAGCGCACCATGCAGACAGCGAGCGCGACATCGCTGCCGCTCTGGATGATCTGCTGACGCTGCTGCAACACGATAGCGGTGGTACTTTTAGTAGCGGCATCCTGAGCGCGAAGAAGCTTTCTATCACAGATGAAGCGCAAGAACGTGTGTAAATAAAGAATTGGAAACAAAGTATGCAGACACCAGCAACGACAAATGCAAGTATACCAGCAACACGCATCACACAAGCTTTCGCACGTGCCAAAGAGCAAGGGCGTGGCGCGTTAGCACCCTATTTCATGTGCGGCTATCCTTCAGCAGCACAAAGTACGGAGATCATCGTCGCGGCAGCTGAGGGCGGCGCGGACGTGATCGAACTGGGTATGCCCTTTAGCGATCCACTCGCCGACGGCGCAACCATTCAGCATGCCGGACATCTCGCTCTGCAACGCGGCATGACAATCAAAGGCTGTATGGAGATCGCACGCGAGGTTACAAGTAGAACGACGACACCATTAATTCTGATGGGCTACTACAATCCCCTGCTAGCCTTTGGGCTTGAGCGTTTCTGCGCCACAGCCCGTGAGAACGGCGTGTGTGGCCTGATTATCCCTGATCTACCACCGGAAGAAGCAGCCCCGCTCCAAGAGGTTGCGCGGCGCTATGGTCTGGCCCTGATCTTCCTCATTCCGCCCACCACGCCGGATGAACGCATAGAGCGTATCGTCAATCTCATGCTCGATGGGCCGGTCGGCTTCCTCTACTGCGTCTCGCTGAGCGGCGTCACCGGCTCACGCACCGAGCTACCGGCGCATTTGCGCGACTTTATTGGGCGTGTGCATGGCTATACGAAAGGACGCATACCAGTTGTTGTTGGCTTCGGTCTCTCCACGCCTACGCATATTCAGGAAGTGACGAGCTATGCTGATGGCGCGGCTGTCGGTAGTGCATTAGTCAATCTTATCGACAAATACGGTGATACAGCGAAAGAGCAGGGCGAACAAATAGAGGCTGTAAGGCATTATATTCAAAGTCTTTACAGTATCCCCAAAACAGATCGATAAGATGCAAGATGCCGATGCCAACCATGTCAATTAATTCTGCATCAAGCAGTAGCATACAGTGACAATAAGATACACTGTTATACATCACCGTCTCTTCTGATGGTTATAGTGACCATAGCGCGGTACTGGTCAAACTATGTAATCATTCGATACAATAGAAACACACTTCTGTCGTATACGCATCTCTGCGGGAAGACAGGATGGGATTCAATGTATCTACGAGAGGGGAAACGGTGATGTACAGTAGAGGTATTCGTGGGGCCACAACGGTTGAGCGCAATACGAAGGAAGAGATTTTTGCTGCGACCAGAGAGCTACTAGAGGTATTAGTGCAAAGAAATGAACTGAACACGGAAGATATTGCCAGCGCAATCTTCACCTTGACCGTCGATTTGGATGCGGAGTTTCCAGCTCTGGCCGCCCGTTCGCTTGGCTGGGTTGAGGTTCCATTGCTCTGCACACGCGAGATACCGGTACCAGGAAGTCTAGGTATGTGTATTCGCGTCCTATTGCAGGTTAATACCGAGCGTCGGCAATCTGAGATGCAGCATGTTTACCAGCGCAGAGCAGTCGTCTTACGTCCCGACGTGAGCATGAAGAACTAGTGTTGTAGTATGTATGTCCTACAGCGTGGTAAGGGCAGGGCGGGAATCTTCCCGATGAGCGATAAGCAAGCAAACAGGCAATCATGACGATGAGGTCACGATGAGGCCGCACGGCTGGCACGGGCATGCCAACCTTGAATAAGTTGACCTGAGAAGGAGCAAAAACGCATGATTGTCGTAATGAAACCCTATTGCAGTGACGAAAGTATTGACCGCGTGCTAAACTTTCTTGAAAAACATGGCCTATCGGGCCATCCTTCACGCGGTGTTGAACGCACCGTCATCGGCGTACTCGGTGGCGTTGGCCCCTGGGGTAGTCCTGGCGGTCTCGGTGGCATCAATCCAACTGTCGAGAGTTCTCTAGAAGCTATGTCAGAGGTCGAAAATGTCATTCGTGTCTCCAAGCCCTATAAGTTGGCTAGCCGCGAATTTCACCCAGAAGATACGGTCGTGAGCGTGCCTGTGGCCTGCGTCTCCGGCGGTCAGGTCGAGATTGGTGGCAGCGAGATCGTGATGATGGCTGGTCCCTGTACCGTCGAGAGCGAGAAACAGTTGATGACCACCGCCGCCGCAGTGCGCAAGGAGGGCGCGGTCATCCTGCGTGGCGGCGCGTTCAAGCCATCTACCTCGCCCTATGGCTTCCGTGGCATGGGCGAGGCCGGTCTAAAGTTATTGGCGAAGGCGCGTGATGAGTTCGGCATGGCCGTCATCACCGAGGTCATGACGCCATCAGACGTGTCAATGGTCTGTGAATATGCCGATATTTTGCAGATCGGCACGCGCAACATGCAAAACTACATGCTGCTCGATGAGGTTGGCCGTTCACAGAAACCAGCCGTTCTCAAGCGCGGCATGGCGTCAACTATCGAAGAATGGCTACTGGCGGCGGAATACATCCTCTCGCAAGGCAACCACAACGTCATTCTGTGCGAACGTGGCATCCGCACTTTCGAGAAGGCTACGCGCAACACAATGGACATCAGCGCCATTCCGCTCATCAAGCGGCTCTCGCATCTGCCGATCATCTCCGATCCCAGTCAGGGTACAGGTCGCCGTGATCTGGTCGCCCCCATGACGCTGGCCTCCATCGCCGTTGGAGCCGATGCTTTACTGATCGAGGTGCATCCCAATCCCGACGAAGCCCTGAAAGATGGCGCACAATCCCTCACTATCGAGCAATTCAAGGAATTAATGCCCCAGGCACACGCTATCGCTAAAACTATCGGGCGTAGCATGATTACGGGCTAGGATATAACTTCCCTTACCCTTTGTAGGGGCGTGATAAATCATGCCCTGGCACCACGTAGATGCGCCTGACAAGCGAAACGGTGGAAACAAGGGCGTGATAAATCATGCCCCTACAAAGGTGTGGCGATAGTAGGCCATTTGCGTGGGAGCCTCTTCGACGCCAACCATAATTGAGTGTAAGCGGGAGACGCCCTGCTCAAGCAGTTTGGTGTAGAGTTCGTCACAGATATATTCCGCCAGCCGTTCAGCCGAGGAATTATCTATCGGTAACTCGATTACGTCGCCACACGGAAAAACATAGCGTTTCTCACGAAAACGCACTTCCCAGCTATCCGCAGCCTCAATCAGTTCCAGATGTGGATTCTTCATCGGTAGTAAGAAACGGTGGTTGAGGCGTTGACAAATTTCGCGTGTCAGTTGCTTCAAAACAGTAAAATCCAGCACAATGCTATCGTTATTCAATGCTCCCTCAACCTCAACTAAAACGCCGTAGTTATGCCCATGCAAACGCTCACACTTGCCGCCAAAGGTGATGAAGTGGGCAGCACTAAATTTGAGATTGCCCCCTTCAACCTTCACCTTGCGGAATATCTGCTCATCCATAGCCATGCTCCTCGCTGCATCAGTATCTTCCCTATGATTGCCCTTTGCAGAATATCATCAGCACGGGATGGATGCAAGCATGAGAGGCATCGCCATTGCCTATCTACGCGCCAATGTTTCCTCCGCTACGGGTGTTGAAATCACCTGTACACTTTGCATTTCTTTCGGCTTGCGTTTATTGCCCAAGAGTCGATCACTGGCCCTCATTCCTGGTTTTTCGACGAGCAGGTAGAAAC
>JAJZEJ010000704.1 GCA_021828635.1 Chloroflexota bacterium | reverse complement strand
GTCCTGTCCCAGCAATACACGCGCCCCCAGACCAGTCAGAGCCACACGCGCACTCGTCTCTGCCGCAACGGTATGCAGTAACTGATGGAGCGCCAGTGGCAGAGTATCAATGCAGGGTGCTTCTGTTGCGGCCAGCACAGCTTGCCAGAAATCCAATTGATCCAGGCCAGTAATTGTCAGCAAGGGGCGCTGACAGATAGTGGCCAGTTGCTCAACAACAGCATCTTGCTTTGCCGACTCTTTGGCACTGAACGAGGCAAGTGTAAAGGGTGTCTCTATCGTCTGAGAGGCTATGTATGTAGCAAGCAGAGAGGCAGAACCGCCGCCAGTCAATGCGGCCAGTTGCTCATGCTGCGGCAACTGCCCCTCGATAGCGTGTTTAAGTAGCGTATGAATCTGCTCCAATGCATCCAATGCATCCGATGGAGTAGGTTGATTGTCCTGAGTATGCAGATGATAGTCGGTCGAGGCATTGACGACGAGTTTAGTATGTTGCCAGCGCAAGATAGAACCGGCGGGAACGACGAAAATGTCTTTGAAGGCGGTCAGCGGCGCGGGAATAAAACCGTAGCGATGTAGGGCAGCCAGGGCTGGCAGATTGAGGCGGCGCGGCACGCCCAATGCCAATAATGCCTTAATCTCGCTGGCGAAGACCAGATTGCCCTCGGCAGGCCAGTTCTCAATATAATAAAGTGGATGCCAGCCTGAGAGTGGGCGACGATAGACCAACGTGCGCCGCTCAGGTACCCAATCCAGCACTGGCGGTTCATCGTTGCGTTGCATTGCATAGGCTGTATCGGCAAAGATAATCAGCCCAACGCCCGGCTGTACATAACGCGCTGGTTGCCCACCATGCTGCTCCAACACGCCTTCCATTGCCCGTATCGTCTGCTCAATAATCTCAATGGGAACCTGTTCCCCAGTTAACCATCCCGCGAGTGTCGGCATATCTCTATCCTATCCAATTGTGATCTTCATGATTATGCTATGCATATGCTAGCATGTTTGAGAAGAGATTACTACAAACGTGGTCATATTAAAACACCTAATATTCCTACTTACCTGCAAACTTTTAACCATCCCTGTTTAACTACCCACTCGCTGTCATTGTCGGTCCCTTGTTAGACGTGATAATGCATACAAGGGACTATCTCCCCTTGCTATATATGAGTCTATGTTGCATACTGTTCAAGTATCTGTAGTACAGATTTTTGTGTTTCATAATGTTTCATTTATCATGCTTTTGGCGCATTATGACACAATAATAGGACTAGTTTAGGAGTACGGCATGGTCATTCCTCTGCTTATATTGTTAGTTATAGCACTTGTGATCACCATTGCGGGTCTGCTTCTCACACCACGTGGTCACATGTCGGGTTCGAGTTCTGAGCAGCACGGAATATCATCTACGCAGAATCAGCGCAAGCGATCTGCCTCCGTCAACGCATATCATGACGATTACGATAGCGATGTTGTCGATACACGCAGACATATATCTCAACCTACTCGACGCGCCTCCCGAATTTCAGGAGAATATAGGGCAAGTTCTTCATTGAATGCTTTCAATACTACCAAAAACTATGAAAGGCTACAAGCTCCACAAGTTTCCAGATCGCTGATCAGTCTTCCAGGTCTGTCAGGAACGTATGCGCCCTGGATAGGCGTTCTGCTGATTCTGCTCTCACTCTTTGTCTTAGGACTCTACTCCCTCCATAATCTGCTGCCAGATAACGCGCTAATTATCAACGATCAGTGGCCCGACGTGGCTACTGCCGCCTCACCACCTGCGGCTAGCAAGACTGATCTCCAGTTCTCGCAACTCTTCCCCGGCACTATCGGAGCTTCGCAAAACCTCAAGCGTATCAGCCAGCTTGATCCGGCACAGTACGCATCTACTACACAGTTCAATACGTGGGCATACTCAGCCTGCTCAGCTGCCGCCATGACGGAGGTTATTAACGCCTATGGACACAACTACGATATCACAGGCATTTTAACAGTCGAGGCTGGCCTCAATCAGATCACACCACAATTAGGTCTGCTCAGTGGTCACGGCATCGACCTCACTGTTGCGCACTTCGGTTTCAAAACCTACTGGCCCTCCAATCCCACGCTTGATGAAATTATTCAGATTGGCAATAGTGGCAGACCAGTAATGGTCGGCTTCCCGCCTTCGCGTTGGGACGGCGGACATCTGCTTGTCGTCAGAGGCGGTAACAGTCAGGATGTCTTCCTGGCCGATTCATCGTCTTATAACATGACCTCGCTGACACGCCAGCAATTCATGAAATATTGGGCCGGTTTCGCGGTAGTGATTACCCCTGTTCAGCAGACGGTAGCGATAGTCGCTCCACCAAAAACCGCAGCGCCAGAGTCAGCTAGCGCGATTAATGCTTCACAACATGTGGTCAGGATTGCGCAAAATGACCCACAACAGTATAGCTCAACCGCACAACTCAACGACTGGTCTACCGTTGATAGCTCAGCCGTGGTCATGACGGAGATCATCAACGCCTATGGACATTCCTATCACGTCGCCGACATTTTACAGGAGGAGATTGCCATTGGCGGCATTGATCCCAGCCTCGGCCTGCTTTCCGCCAACGGCATCACAGAGACCGTCGCCCACTTCGGCTTTACCGCGACCATCCTGCCACTGATGTCACCTACCGCCATCGTGCAACTTGCCAATAACGGCAAACCGGTGATTATTAGCTACCCACCCTCGCGCTGGCCCGGTGGGCATCTAATGATCGTGACGGGCGGTAATAGCAGCACCATCTCACTCGTCGATTCATCTCAGCAGGATTTAAGGTCAAGCACATATCAGGATTTTGAGAAATATTGGGGTGGTTTCGCCGTGGTTATCAAGCCGAAATAACCGCTATAACAATCTGATGCATGAAAAGGTGTGTACCTTTTCATGCATCAGATTGTTAACAAACAACTATTGTTGTGCTAGAGGCGCATCTTCTTTGGGCTGCGGTGGAATATACAGCTTGATGCGGCGGAACGATTCGGCAAACTGCATATCCAGTCCCTTCTTCTCTTTCGCCTCTTTAGCCACATTAGCGGCACGCTCGCGCACACGAGTCACCAGATCAGTCTCTGGCCCAAACTGTGTGACGTGAGACAACAGCCCTTTACCCTTGAGGTCAATCGTCTCGGTGACATCCACATATGTATTAACCTGTGAAGTGGCATAGAAGTATATTTCATGCACTTTGTAGGGCAACAGATTCTCAGATAGTAGCTCGCGGTATGAACGTGGATTGCCAATATAGGGGTAAATAGCATCCAGAACGATATTGCCAGTAGCACGGTGATCGGGATGGTTGACATAGCCGGTTGCATCGGGCTTCTCATCAGGATCGGGCGAGGAGAAGTGCTGCGTCGGATCGTGCGTGATAACCACCCGTGGACGATACTGGCGAATTAGACGCACAATCGCCTTACGCGCCACCTCGTTGTTTACAAGATGACCATCGGGGAAACGCAGGAACTCGACCGACTGCACACCCAAAACCTCGCAAGCTGCACGTTGCTCTTGCTCACGAATAAGCATCAGTTCGGGATCGGGAAAACTGGGAACCTCGCTACCCTCGGTGCCGTCGGTCATGACGACCCAGACTACTTTTTTGCCCTGTTTGACCCACAACGCACTGGTCGCGCCAGCACCAAAATCGTCATCATCAGGATGCGCACCAATCACCATCGCCTCATAATCAGGCGTTGTTACGACTGGCATTGCACCTTCTGCATTTCTATCACCCATCAGTAAAAAACCTCTCTAGCTATTGCAGTTGTTCTTATCTAAAGAAAATAAGCGCCTCTTCAAAGGCGTCTATCACTTCACGGGCCGTCACAGAACGGCCCGCTATTCTATCTAACCCGACAGCACGCTCGAATAATCCCGTGCTTAGTAGCTCTTGCTCAGCCGATGTATGACCAAGCAATTGCGCCAACAATTCGGCGTCCCAATGCAGCAGCACGCCAGCTTGCAGGAGAGTTCCCACGCGACGGCGCAGCATATCCAGGCCCACCACTTTGCGTTGCCCGACCGCTACCTCGTATGGTGAGAGCGTACCATAGCAGGCACGGTGCATCAATGCCTCATAGACGCGCGTCTCAGGCTGTTTGCGTAACGCCTGTTGAGCATGGGCCTCATCTAGTGGTACAGTGCGCGTCTCGATGCTAAGACGATGCAGTGCCTCCACCCAGACCTCGCCGAGCCAGCGATATGACTCTACCACATCGGACAGAATCAATGGGTGTCCTGCCGGTAAAACGATATCCAGGCCGAGCAGATTCGCGCCCACCAGCACTGCTGTCCCACCAGCGCGACGATGATAGATTGGCAAGCGCAGACGCTCAACCGTCTCGACGTTTAGCACATCATGCTTCTGAGAAAAACCCAGCACAACTCCCATAGGTTCTGCCAGAGACCAGTACAGTATGCCTGGCTCCCCTGGCTGAATCGTTGTCAGCAGACGCTCACTCTGCTCAATATGTTGCTGCTGATCCGCGATGGTCAGCGCGGAGATACGCCAGCCATTAATCTGCCGCGAGAATAGATGATTGTACAATACTCTTCTCCGCGGGGGCGCGTAGTATCCAACCAGCGATAGCAGCTATCAGGCCCAACACCGCACAGATAACCAACGTGATGGAGACGCCATACCAGTGCGCCAGTGCGCCAGTGAACAAGTTGCCGATAGGAGTGCTACCCGCGAACACCAACATGTAGACACTCATGACTCTACCACGTAAATGGTCCGGTGTCACGGTCTGCAATGCGGTATTTGCCAGGGCAGAAAAAGCTATTTGCGCGAAGCCT
>JAJZEJ010000328.1 GCA_021828635.1 Chloroflexota bacterium | reverse complement strand
ACACGTATCGACCAGACCGTGCAAGACTTAATCGACTGGCTGGTAGAACACGAACATCGACTCTGGCAAGACATCATGGAGTATCTGGACAAGCGGCGCAAGGATAGCATCATTAGCATTCAGGGCAACGAGGCTATGATCGGCTCCGTCACGCGCCAGTTCGACTATGACCGCCGTACACTGCTACAATCAGTCGCTCGTTCAGCCGCGACCGTCGTGCAGACCTATGATCGCCAGGCTGAGGCCGACCAGCTCTCGCAAGACTTGCGCGTCTCTGTCACACAAGCTGCCATAGCGGGCGCAGGCGGCATCGGCCTGGGCGCGGCCATCGTGGCTTTTGTCGGCACAGCCGCCGCCGATGTCAGTGGCATCTTAGCTGGTATGGTGCTGCTCAGCCTCGGTCTCTACATTCTGCCAGCCAGACGCCGCAGCGCCAAAAAAGCCTTCGACAATAAAATGGAGGAGTTGCGTATCCGCCTGCATACCTCTATGAACGAACAATTTCAGAAAGAACTGAACCAGACGCTCAGCCGTGTGCAGGATGCCATCGCCCCCTACACGCGCTTCATCCGCTCCGAGCAGCACAAAACCGCACTGATGCAAGCACAGATCGTACATATTGATGAGTCTATAACACAGATGTTGGGCGAGATTGAGCAGTTTGGGAAATAATATATGAGGAAAATACATTGAGTACTGCTCAATGTATTTTCCTCATATATCATACTGCATAATTGAAAACGGTATTGATAAGGAAAATCGCGGCGCACATAATGCCAACAGCTATGAGTCCACCAAGAGCGGCATTGGTTGATGTAATAATGCCAGTTGTGAATACAGCAATCATCACTACAGAGACAATAGCCAGTGCCAGGCGTTGCTGCGGCGTTATCCGACCTTTGGACTCTGGCTTCAACTTGCCTGCTGGCCCTTGCGCCATACGCTGGGAGAGGCGCTGCGCGATTGAGTCGATAAAGGCATCATCGTACATATTGCCAGGGGAAGCTGGGCCATCGGAAATAGCCTCACCATACTGCTGATATCCTTGATAGCCTGCATAGTTGCCATATTGCTGTCCCTGCGGCTGCCCGCTGGATTCCATTTGTGACAGCACTTGCTGCTCCTTCATGTTCATGCGTGTCTTTATACTTATCTGCTCATCGGGCTGTCCACAGTCTTTACGAACCAGGCAGCAAAAAGTTTGAAGCCAGCGATTATCAGGAACATGCTATACTGATACCAGAATAAAAACATTCGTAGGGGCGTGATAAATCACGCCCGTCAAGCCTATTATATCCGTCAAGCCCGACGAGGGGCGAGCAGGGGCGTGATTCATCACGCCCCTACGGGTTCACAGAGAGGAAACGCCGATGTTTAGCATGACTATCCTGTATAATCACCCTACTGATCCAGCGGAATTTGATCGCTACTACGACGAGGTGCATACACCACTCGCGCAGAAAATCAAGGGACTGCAAGGGCTGAGTGTGACGCGCTTCAAGCCCGGCCCACACGGTGAGAAACCCCCATATCATTTGATGGCAATCCTCTACGCCAATACACCGGCAGAGTTCAACGCCGCCATGTCCAGTCCCGAAGGGCGAGCCGCCGTCGCCGATGTACCTAATTTCGCTACCGGTGGTGTGACGATGGTTCCCGGCGAGGAAACAAAAGTTTCCATGCCCATGTAACTATGTGCATAACATCACATGCACGGGACCATACTCATGGCATCCTACGCATGGCACCCACAAGGGGTGTCACTACATGTAACATGCGATTCCGGCGCGGAACGCCGCCAAAGGCGGCGGGACATACATATAGTGACACCCCTTGTGAGTGCCATGCCCTTATTCATACCTATCCTCCTCGGCAAAAGCGGGATAGTAGGCCATTGCCGTCTCATCAATACCCCAGAGCGCGTGCAACCGTTCAAGCATACTACGCATTGTCCCGCATAGAGCAGGCAAATAGCCAAAATGTTCGGCGGTGCGCACAAAGATAGTGGCACGGGTCATGAAACGCTGGCGATCTGAAGCCGCGATAATCCAACGGTCCTGTTGTAGCAGCTTCGAGAGCGAGAAGGTGCGGAACCCATCCATAATCCAGAAGGCACAAACATCGACAACGGCGCGGTAATAAAGCGCATCATCTGCTGCCGCTGGACAACCCTTGACCAGTTCAGTACGATATACCTGCTCCATGCGCTCTATCACCATATCTGGCAAGCGATATACACACCAACAAGTGGGAAAATGCATACGCCCATACAGACCCTCTCTGAGCGCGTGACTCACAATCGCTCCCTCAAAATCGATCAGATACAGCCCTTTCGGCGTGTACAGACAATTATCGGGACAGGAATCGCCTTGAATAAAGCTGCGAAATGGCCCAGGCTGTGCCAGCGCCTCTTTCACATGCTCAAGCTCTTCCTCTACACCCGCTAGAGGAGCAATATCGAGCGTAGTAACCGCTGTATGAAATACATCAGCGATCCACGTATAGCGACCATCATCACGTAGCCACACACCAGGGCCGAGCGATTCGCGCAGATGTGCAAATTCCTCGCTATGCTGCATAGTGAGCGTGTGCAGCCGCCCGTGGACAATGGCAAAGTCCAGCAGAGCTTGCTCGGCAGCTTGCGCGTCATTGCCAAGTAAGAACTGGTCAAGGCGCTTACCCTCGCCCAAATCTTCGATAATCAACATACCAGCAGTTCTGTCAGCCGCATAGAGGCGTGGTGCCAGACCATCCGCACCCAGCACCTGCTGCAAAAACTGGAGTGCGGCCCACTCGTTGAAGAGCGTCCAGGCAGGGGTGTCCGCGCTAGCAGGATCATAAGGTGCTTTTTCTGTTGGATTCACCACTTTGACAATCACGCTGGTCGTCATCTCATGTGAACCTTCCACAATAGGGAAACGATAGACCAGCGAGCGTTTGCTAGTACTCAGGTCTATGCCATTGCCAAAACACACAGGATTGCCGAACCTATCGCTCAGCAGATGTTCAGCCATGGCGATAATACTGGACATTGATTGCATCTATTTTTCTCCTGTTTCCTGCTGTTTCGGCGCATTAGAATGTACACAAATGTAGGTACCATCACGCAATGATATGAGTGAACCGTTTTCGAGCATCGCGTTCCGCAGGAAGGCATAGTCGGCGGAGAAACGGCGAATAGTTTCATCAATTTCTGCCATACTATATGGTTTGAATGGCTCAAACTGTTCCGTTAGCAGAGCCAGCATGCGCTGACGTTGTGTGGGATCAACCATCTCTGATGAAACACGCCAGTAGATGTTGTTGTCGCGTTGCATAAGCGCGGCTTTCATACCAATCAACTCACGCCGCCAGAACGCGAAGTCGGGATGATGCCGCTTGATAATCTCGTTGACCTCAGCCTCTTTATACATCACACCATACTCGAACTGCTCAGCAAAGCATTTGAGAACGACGTTGCGCTTCTTGACGCTGGTCGGAATCTCCTTGAGGCGCGGCCCGTCAAAGAAATCACGCAACACCTTATGTTCCCACGCATCCCCTTCCACCGTCTCGACAAAGCTGGCCAGCTTTTCCGGTGTTAGCAGCAGTTTATTGGCTTGACGTAGCGTCTCGCTATTGAGCTGATAGTAATGGGTATTCCCATCCGAGCGCATCTCAACCAGGTTTAACTCTTTCAGCCGCGCCAGATGATGCGAGATTGTCGGAGCTTTCACCTGCAAGAGAGCGGCCAGTTCCTCAACGCTGCGTTCGCTATGAGCGAGAATACCGAGGATTTTGAGTCGAGTTTCATCCGCCATAGCCTTGAAGAACTGGAGCAGGATTTGAAATTCCTCCTGGGTCATATCTCCTCCTTACCAACATAATAGTTTATCTAATTAGATATATATCTAATTTATTAGATTTTGTCAAGAGTTTGTTGAGGCAGGAACCGGTTTCTACCTTCACCCACAAAAATATTGTTTCCTGGAAAATTGCTATTCATAGCTGTAAGGAATGGAATCTTTTTTACGTATGTAATACTAAAGCTAGCGGAGTAAGCCTGGAAAAGTTATGGGGATTGTTACACAAAGGAGTAATCACAGATTAGTGCGAAACCTTTTTTTCTCCAAAAGTGGAACCGAAAATCCCTTGTACAGTTAATCGTTCTATGCTATATTGGTAAGTATAAGCTGTTCCAATCACCTTAGCGCAAAGTTTATACAGTGGTCAGGCTGTAGAACAAATCAATCTACAAGCGACAGTTTCGTAGAGAGGTGATACAATGCTTTCCCGCTCGCCGTAGTGCTATCCTGAATAGGGTACACCATCTATCCGCCCTCACGGTGGCTAGTATAGGCTGTACTCCGTAGGTATCACTATACTGCCTTATCTCATCATTGTTCCCTGTACATTATTTTTGTAGCGCGTCTGTTGGAGAACAAACGTGAGAGTTTGTCATTGTACAAAAGATCCTATTTTTGTGCATCGGCCTCTCACCATAGGTATGTTACTTTTGTAGCATACAAGGAGGTTCGTGTATATGGCACAGGTACCTCTGGCCGATACTGAAGAGTACGAGTCACAAGACAAACACCTTCGCAAAGAACTAAGCTTTCAGGACCTCTTCTTCCTCTCGATGAGTGGCATCATCGGTTCTGGCTGGCTACTGGCTGTGTTGGGAGCAGATGCAATAGCTGGACCAGCAGTCGTCCTCTCCTGGCTCATCGGCGGCATTCTGGTACTCATCATCGCTCTGAACTACGCTGAGATTGCAGGCATGATTCCACGCTCAGGAGCTATTGTCCGTTATCCTCATATGACCCATGGTAGCTATACCGGTTATGTCCTGGCGTGGT
>JAJZEJ010000744.1 GCA_021828635.1 Chloroflexota bacterium | reverse complement strand
CAGCTTGTGGAAGGACTCAATGATGATGAGCAGACAGGCATACGGCAAGCTCTTATACACATCCAGAAAACGTTCTCCCACTTGAAGGAACCGGCAAACGGAACCGCGCAAGAACTTGGCGACACGCGAAAATAGGACAACGCCCCGATCACTACGGGAATGTCTTGTAGTAAGCTCAAGGAGGAACACATGACGGAACCATTTGACATCGTGATTGCTGGTGCAGGCCATAACAGCCTGATTACGGCAGCCTATTTAGGTATGGCAGGCTACTCCTGCTTGGTGCTTGAGGCTCGCTCGGTCATCGGGGGAGATACCATGACTGAGGAGTTGACCCTACCTGGCTTTCTCCATGACACGTGTTCAACAACGCATGCGATTTTCTTGCAAAGTCCCGTCTGGAGCAAGCAAGAACTGCCGTTGGCAGAGTATGGTCTGGAGTACATTCACGCTGATCCGGCCTCCCACGTGAGCTTCCCGGATGGGACGTACATCACCCAGTGGCTGGATATCGACCGCACCTGTGAGGAGATCGCCAAATTCTCGCGCAAAGATGCCGAAACCTATCGCAAGATGATGGCTCAGTGGCGCAGCGTCTCGCCTATTTTCAACAACATTCGCTATTCTCCTGCTGGTTGGAGTAAACCACTTGCTGAGGAACTGGCTGCGCATCCTCTGGGTGGCATCTGGTTGCGTCAACAGGCACTTTCAGCCTGGGATATTATCAACTCGTCGTTCGAGGATTGGCATGTGAAGTCTTGGATGCTCTGGTTTGCGGAAGGGACGCTACAACCCGCTGAGCGGCCCGGCACTGGCACACTGGCCTACTCCTTCGTAGGAGGCCGTCAACGCAACGGTTGGGCCATCCCTAAAGGTGGTTCCGGGAGCCTACCTCAAGCGTTGCGCCGCATCGTTGAGAACTACGGGGGAACCATCCTGACCAACCAGCCAGTGAACAGGCTGATTCTGGAACATGGTCGCTGCGTTGGCGTTGAAACGGAAACGGGCGAACAGTTCCGCGCACGCCATGCAGTGGTCTCTTCGATCCATGTCAAGCACCTGGTCGAAATGGCCCCCGCGGAAGCATGGGGAGAGGCGTTCCTGTATGGTGTAGAAAGCTATAAGCCCGGTCGCTCGATGTTTGTCACTCACTACGCCACAACCGAACCGCCGAAGTTCACTGTCGAAGGCGGCACACGCTCTGTCGTGGGAGCCGGTATCGCGCAAACCAGCGAACGCCAACTGCGTATCTCTGAACATTTTCAGCATGGAACGGTGGGCATGGATCAGTCTGTGCTGCTTGTCCTGACGCCCTCGGTGGAAGATCCCAGCCGATGCCCACAAGACAAGCATATGATCAAAGTTATTAGCAACCAACCGTATGAACTACGGGAAGGACCAGAACATTGGGATGAAATCAAGAAGGAGGTGGCTGCGTGCGACCTGGAAGAATTACGCAGGTATGCTCCGAATCTGACGGATGACAAGATACTCGCTACGGAAATTCGCAGCCCTCTTGACCTGGAGCGGATAAACCGGCACAATTGGCACGGCAGTTGTCATGGCGGTGATCTCAGTCCCGCCCAATCGGAAACGCTGCGTCCTGTGCCGGGATATGCCGAACATCGTATGCCGATTCCTGGTCTCTACCAGACAGGCTCGACAACGCATCCCGGCGGTTCAGTGACCGGTGGGCCTGGACGCAATGCGGCAATCGTTCTTCTCAAAGACCTGGGGCGGGATTTCCATCAAGTGATTCACGCCTCTGAGCAATAAAGGCAGCGTGAAAAACCATAAACAGGGCCGTTTCTGACCGCTTTCGATGCTATCATAGTGACAGAGACCCATGAAAAGAGAGGAGTAGCACTATGCTAAACAAAAAACACGTCCAAACGGGATTTGCGGCGGTAAACGGCACAACACTGTATTATGAGATGACAGGGACAGGGCATCCATTCATTCTCATCCACGGACACCTTCTGGATAGAAGATCGTGGGACGATCAGTTCGCCGTCTTCGCTCAACACTACCAGGTTATCCGCTACGATCAGCGAGGCTTTGGCGATTCAGGGCTGATTGTGAAAGGGGAGCCGCATTCTGATCGCCAAGACCTCTACGAATTGATGCAATTCCTGGGCATCGAGAGCGCCTATCTAATGGGAGTCTCTGGAGGGGGTGCGCTGGCTATCGATTTTGCGCTTGAGCATCCTGAGATGGTCGATGCGCTGATCCCAGTCACGGCAGGCGTCAGTGGATTTCGGCCATCAGAAGAAGAGATGAAAAAGCATCCCGATGTGGTACGTCTGTATACAAGCCTCAATGAAGCATTTGAAAAGCACGACGTAGCGCGAGCCGTTGATATCTCGCTCGCACTGTGGACAGATGGACCGGGTCGGCTTCCAGCGCAGGCGGCTCCTGACGTGCGTGAGCGGGTACGCGCGATGACGACGCGCAACTGGGAGCGTCCAGATGATGAGGCGCAGGCTGAGACGCCATCGATACCATTAGAGCCGCCAGCCATTGGACGTTTGTCGCAGCTTAGAGTACCGACGCTTGTTATTCTGGGAGAGTTGGACGTGCCAAATCCGTTAAATCAACTGGTGACAGAGATTCCGGGTGCGAAGAAGGTGATCATGGCAGAGACAGCACATCATCCTTTTATGGAGAAGCCAGCCGAGTTCAACCAGATCGTGCTGGATTTTCTGGAATCGCTACAGTCATAACAGGCTTAGCCAGTTTTTTGTGTTCCCCACATAACGAAATATGACCCCCACAAGGGATGCCGCTACATCAAGCCGCGCCGCAGGCGGCATGGTACATGTAGTGACACCCCTCGTGGGGGTCATGCACCTACCAGATAATACCTATCTGGGTATGGAAAGGTTTTTGCCCATTTGTCGATAACAAATAGGGCAAACGGTGAAACAATTCGCGGGTTCCCAGAAGATGTCGATTATGGCGATTCACTGCTATCTCTCCCATCGTTATTCGTGTTGTCAATCAATTGATTGACAACACTGCCTTTTTGCGCTATACTTAACCAAGTGATTGATTGGGAGAGATTGCATGGACAAGACAGAACGAACTGCTCAGGATATTAATGTTGTCGCTAAGCAGATACTGGACGAAGGCGCAACAGCCAAAACAGCGGGTGAACAACGACGGCAGTCGCTGGTAGAAGTCGCTTACCATCTCATTGCGGAGGGAGGCTTTGAACAGTTACGCACCAGGGATGTTGCGAAGCGAGCCGGAGTAAACATCGCAACGCTGCACTATTACTTCGCACATAAAGAAGACCTCATTCAGGGTGTAGTTGAGTATCTCCTCAAGCAATTTATGACGGCCTATCTGCCGGATTCTGCTTTTGCCATGAAGACGCCAATGGAGCAAATCCGCGGAGAGTTGGCGGAGATGCGTTATCTTTTGCAAGAAAAGCCGGAACTCTTCATCGTGATGAATGAGCTTGTCCTGCGTTCATTGCACAATCCGGCAATCCATGCATCTATCCAGTGGCTAGATACAGGGTGGCATGCCTACCTTGAACAGGTTCTGCGCCAGGGCAAAGAGCAACATCTTTTCCGCTCAGACCTTGATCCAGCAAGTGCGGCGACCTGGTTGATTCTCTTGATCAAAGGTACAACCCTGCATTTCATAACGAAGCCAGAAGCAGTCGATTTCGACGCTATTCAGGCGGAAGTCGAACGCTGGCTTACCGGTGTAGGGACCGATTGATCGATCTCTACATCTGGATGCTATGAAAGGATGCTACGCTATGCAAGAAAAATCTCTGACGCCAGAACTTGCGTCTCAGACAAATACGACTCAAACAGCGTCATCACCGCTACGTTCTCTCACGCTGCTTACACTGCTATTACTAGAAGTGCAGTTCATGATTGGGATGCTGGTCAATCTTTATGTACAGGTTCCCGCCGTTCACCCTGGAGCCAACGCATCAAATTACTTTCTGGGTATCGTGCAAGGTGTAGGGTGGGCGCTGCTCGCCAGTCCTCTGGCGCTACTCGTCCATATCGTGTTGGGATTACTCCTGTTCCTCGCCTCGTCCATCGTGGTCGGTTTCGCCATCGCTTCCCGACGCCGGACCTGGATTATTTCCTCCATATTGGGATGGATAGGGATTGTTGGAGCCGGTTTTAACGGAGCGAGCTTTCTGAACTATGGACATAATTTCAGTTCACTACTGATGTCCACCGGTTTCGTCCTGTCGATGATTGCTTATACGCTCAGTTTCGCGTTCGCTGGCAAAAAGGGCAATCTGAGATAAAAGTAGCGTCTATTAAGGAGGGACGTATGACTGAAATGAAACGAGTCATTGTCACTGGCGCAACAGGTTTGATTGGCAGTAGCCTTTGTCAAGCACTGATCCAGCGTGGCTATGCTATAGTGGTGTTCTCACGTGATCCCGTAGCGGCCCGCGAGCAGATAGCGGGGGCGGTAGACTATATTGCCTGGCAACCCGAAGAGGCCGGTGATTGGGCAACGTATATCGAGGGAGCGTATGGCGTTGTCAATCTCGCGGGTGGTTCCATCTATACCTTTGGCAAGCGACAGACACAGGAAAGTATCAACGCGGAAACGCGGGACCGCGTGCGTGGCATTCATGGATTGATCAGTGCGATGAAGGAAGCGCGGGTAAAACCACAGGTATTTGTGTGTGCTTCGTCTGTTGGCACCTACGGCTTTGATGGTTTCACCGATGCCGAATATACCGAGACAAGTTCGCCTGGAACGGACTTCTGGGGGCAGAGTAGCGTGCGCTGGGAAGAAGCCGCGCTGGCCGCCGAGCAAGTTGGGATACGTACAGTTGTCATGCGCTTTGGCTACGTTC
>JAJZEJ010000229.1 GCA_021828635.1 Chloroflexota bacterium | reverse complement strand
GCAAATTTTCTCGGCATGGGCCTCTGATAGCGAGCCGCCAAAGACGGTGAAGTCCTGTGAGAAGACATAGACCAGGCGGCCATCGATCTGCCCATAGCCGGTCACAACGCCGTCACCGAGGACTCTCTGCTCATCCAGGCCAAAGTCGGTTGAGCGATGGGTGACGAACATGTCGAGTTCATTGAATGTATCGGCATCAAGCAAGAGGTCGATACGTTCACGGGCGGTCAGTTTGCCCTTTTTGTGCTGCGCCTCGATGCGTTGCTGGCCGCCGCCCAGCATGGCCTCGGCCCTGAGTCGTTGGAGGTCCGCGATCTTCTCTTGCGTTGTTTTTGGACTGGTGGTTTCCTGCTCTTGCGAGCTACGTTCGCTGGTAGTCATCTATTGCTATCTCCGTTGACATCTGTGTTTAACAAATTGGAATGCTCTTTTGAGAGTATAGCATGTGATAATTGGGGGTGTCTAATGAGGCAAGAGAGTAGCGCGAACCGATTCATTGGTTCGCGCTACTCTCTTCGTTGCTATTCTTGCTGTGAGGCAAACGTGGTTTTCTTGCCCACCACTATAGCTGCTTGTGATAAGCAGGCAACGTAGTATATCAGTTGTCAAAGACACTCGTTGCATCTATTCTCGATGATCAATGTGGAATGATCCAAGGAATGAGATACTGTTGTGCCATCACTAACAATCCTAGCAGTACTGCCATGATGAGGCTATGCTTAAAGACACGAGCCACGACCTGACCCTCCTTGCCTACCAGCGTACTCGTTGAAACCCCTGTGGTCACGTTTTGTGGTGAGATCATTTTACTCATCACCGCGCCCGTCGAATTGGAGGAAGCCATGAGAATCGGGCTGAGATTGAGTTGTCTGGCAGCGACAACCTGCAAGTTTCCGAAGAGCGCGTTGCTCGATGTGTCACTCCCGCTCAAGAAACAGGCAACCCAACCCAGGAAGACAGAGAAGAAGGGGAAGATATAGCCTACCTTCGAGATGGCCAGACCCAGCGTATAGGCCATGCCAGAGAAGTTAAAGAGGTAGGCAAGACCGATAATGAGCATGACCGTAAGAATGGCAAAGCGCAATTGCTTCCACGTATCCACCAATGTAGTGGCAAACACTTTTGGGCTGGAACCTGTTCCTATGGCTATCACCGCTGTAAGTATAACAGCCAAAAGGATGGCTGTACCTGTACCCAACGGTTGGAAGAGATAGACAGCCTCGTAAGGTTTGTTGTAGAGGGTCAGAAAGATGGCATCGTTCAATCCTGGCCACTTGATAGCTGTCTGACTAACAATGGCGACTTTGAGGTAGGTCCAGATAATCACGACTACGCTCACCAGTACCCAGGGCGTCCAGGCCAACAGTGCTTCTGTGACACTGGGTTTGCCGCCCTCGACGGGTGCATCCGCTGGTGCAGAAACAGGTATAGGTATGCCCTTTTCATCAATGGGGGTGGCAGCTTCAATACTCAAACGAGTGTCAGCAAACTGCGCTCTATACTGCTCCATATCACGAGGTTTCCAGACCTGTACAAACCCGATGACACAGGTCAACGAAACGAGCGAAGCCAGTACATCTGGTAATTGCGGCCCAATAAAATTAGCGACAACAAATTGCGTCAAAGCAAACGACGCTCCTGCCACCAGAGCAACCGGCCATGTAGTTCTCAGGCTACGAAAGCCCGCAAAGATGACAAGTGCATAGAATGGTAGCATAAAGCTGAACAGTGGAAGTTGGCGACCAACCATCGCTGAGAGAGCGTTGACAGGCAACCCAGAAACGGCAGCGAGTGTCGTAATTGGTGTTCCCAACGCGCCGAAAGCAACCGGCGTTGTATTAAAGATCAGTGTCAGTGTAATGGCTTCCAGTGCGGGGAAACCCAGAGCGATGAGTAATGCACTACCAATTGCAACCGGAGTGCCAAAGCCGGCGATGCCTTCCATAAGCGCACCGAAGCAGAAACCAATCAAGATGAGCAACACTCGTTTGTCCGCAGGCACGTTGTAGACCATCCAGCGGCGGAAGAGTTCAAATTTGCCCGAACGGACCGCAATGTTGTAGAGCCACATCGCAGTCCAGACAATCCACATGACAGGAAGCAAGGCGAAAACCATGCCATTCAATGTCGAATCTGCTGCCAACCCGATTGGCATTTGCCAGACAGCGATAGCGATAATCAAGCCGACGATCAGCCCGGCAAGCGCCGCCTGCCAGGCAGGTCTTCGTAGAACGCCCAGCAATACAAGCACTACCGCAATCGGAATCAGCCCGACTAGAAAGGAGAGGAAAAGATTACCCCCGACAGGCTCAAGTAACTGGTGGAACATCAGTGTTTCCTCCTTAGATAAGCGTAGCCAGTATAAAGTGAATCATCAATCAACGAGGTGAGTGTACGAGAGGACAAGCTAAATGCTTCTAACCGCAAGTATCAGCCGTTATCTTGATAACTACCTCCTTTCATTTATCGTGGGTAGAAGCGTAAAATAGGTTCTCACTTTTCAATCTAAACCTATAAATAAGTATAACTAATATGGGTAAAAACGCAATATACTTATCTCTCATTTAAGTCACAAATTAAAAAAACCATCCTATAATTTATAGGATGTTTCTAGTATCCGCATATTTCTGGACTATAGAAAGCCCATTTCCCCTTTATTTTACCTTTTACTATCTATTGCTGATACATATTACGATGTAAGATCGCCAATTAGAAAAATATCGTGAAGTTATACGGATAGAGCTACGAAAATTGGTATAACTTATTTAGGGTAAACCTGCTAAAGTTATGCGCATAATCTTGACATATATCCCCCTTATTGCGTATACTAGTTTCCAATGATAGGGCGATGAGAGGTGATGGCAAAAACCTTGTAAGTGCTTAGCAAAATTATCTCTGCCTGGTATAAGCAGGAAAGATTGAGATAAAGCATGACAAATGTGATAAAATCGGCAGAGGATGGATACCGGCCAGCCTATGAAATGGTCGCCGAGAAAATTACCGAATTGATTTCTTCCGGTGGGCTGGAGCCTGGTGATCGGCTACCAACTGAACACGAGTTGAGCGAACGACTTGGAGTAAGCCGGACAGTAGTTCGGGAAGCAGTAAAGCTACTTGTAGTGACGGGGTTGGTCTACACGCGCAGGGGTAGTGGTTTGTATGTGGCCAACAAAGTCTCCTCGTTGCAGACAACGATGCTTAACTCGCTTGCCTCCTTTGATCCCACCGATGTGATCAGTCTCTATGAGTTTCGGCTTCTGCTTGAGCCGGCAGCGGCACGCCTGGCAGCAGAGCGTATTACTCCTCTCGAATTGCGGGATTTGCGTGCGGTGGTGGCGCTTAACCGGCAGAGCGCGGAAGTCCAACAACGCCAGCTATGGAGCGAAAGCGATGGTACTTTTCATCGCATGGTTGCCGAAGCTACACACAATCCTTTCCTGTCTGCCACGATAGTTACTACAATCCGTACTCAGAATTGGGTCTTTGAGATTGCGGCGGGACGCACACAAGCGTTGTTGCTAACCTATGTGGAACAACATACGGCAATTCTCGAAGCAATTCAGGAAGGGGCGGCAGATACCGCTGCTCAAGCGATGCAGACCCACCTGGAATGGGCGCTGGCCCATTCTAAACAAGAGATTCGACGGCGGATTGGCTTTGAAACGGCAGAAGAGAAGTTGTAAGTGTGACGCTCTACAAAGCTATCCTAGAAAACGTACCCGCTATCCTCATCTCTGCTGCCCGCGCTCGTAGAGGCTACGAAACCTTTTCAATCGCTTGGCAGACACGCTATAATAGGTGCAACTATTCGTACTCAACTACGGCTCGTCGGGTAGGAGCAAGAAATTATGGCGGAGCTACAACCGTTTTTTGTGCGCTTTTGGGGCGTGCGGGGCAGCTATCCCACGCCAGGAGCGCATACCGTGCGACATGGGGGCAATACATCCTGTCTCGAAATACAGGCTGGCGGCCACACGCTCATTTTCGATGCCGGTAGCGGCGTCATTCGTCTGGGCGACGCGCTCATGGAGCAAGCTCAGGAACAGACGCAGAACCAGCATCTCGCACTTTTTATTACGCATGGTCATGGCGATCATCTGGTTGGTTTTCCGTTCTTCGCCCCACTATTCGCACCAACCACTAGCATCCATCTGTTTGGACCGCAACTGGCTGGACAGACTATTGAGCAGCTTGTAACTCCACTGATGTCTCCACCGTATTTTCCGGTAGACATCCGGCGCTTACCTTCGCGGCGTTTCTTCCATACGCTTATGAGCGACCAGTGTATCTACTGGCAGAACGGCGGCGTTGAACCAACGATTATGACCGATGTATGTAGTCCACAGAACCGGAATGAAGAGAATGTATGTGTCAGCGCCAGATTTACGAGCAGTCACCCGCTCAATGGCGCACTGGTTTATCGCATCGACTACGCGCAACGCAGTATTGTCTATGCCACGGATGTCGAGTGGTGCGATGGGTGCGATGCGGGATTTCTGGCGTTTATACAAGGGGCAGATGTATTGATTCACGATGCTCAATATACGACCCCAGATTATCAACAAGTCAAACATGGTTATGGGCATAGCACCGTCACGATGGCGGTCGAGGTAGCCCGCCAGGCTCATGTCAACACGCTGGTGCTGTTTCACCATGAGCCAACCTATGATGATGAGCAGCTTGATCGGATGGAGGCGGAGGCACGCGGGATGTTCCCGCGTAGCTACTCCGCCTATGAAGGTATGGAGATTGATCTGCTAGCACGAAAGATAAAGAGAGGCTCTTAATGTTGTATATTAACGTGCTACTGGCACTGATGATTATCGTCTCTTTTCTCGGCGCGATTG
>JAJZEJ010000040.1 GCA_021828635.1 Chloroflexota bacterium | reverse complement strand
AAAGGTTTATGAAGATGTACTGACTATGTATAAACTTCATAACCATCTAACTACATAGGTTCAGGTAACAGCCGACCTATGTTCGGTTTAGCATAACGGTCATAAATTCCGGTACGCCAGATCAAAGATGTCTCAAGCTGAGCGTGTAGCAAATTTTTTCATGATAAAGTACAGTGCTGCCAACCCTGCAATTACCTGCCCAAGCGTCCACCCCCATCCAATACCAACCAATCCATCAGGGATAAAAGCATACGACAGACCTAATGTCAGTACTGAGGCACTGACATTCAAGATGACTAGCAGCTTTATTTGGTGCTTCACATTCATAATAGCATTACAAATAAATATAAAGGCTGTAAATAGAGTAGATATACTGTATAAACGCAAAAATTGGATAGCACCAGTCGCATAACCTTTGCCGAAAAATTGTAAGACGATATTGCCTCCTAAGACGATCATCGCTGTCGCCGGAAGAAGGATGACAAACGTGCTTATCATCGCTTTCTTGAGATGTTTTTCTAATTCGGTTTCATTATACGAGCCTTCTGTGAGTAATGCCTGCGTTGTAGCAGAAGGAATTATTTGCAAATTGGTCTGAATCGTCGAAGCAATATAATAATAAGCCGCATACTTTGCCGATAGGGTATTTAATATTATAACCGGCAATATAAATGAAGGCACATTTAAAGCGAAGTTAGTAATATAGTTTGTGAACGAGTACTTAGAAGTTTCTTTTATTAAAGAGAAGTTAATCATAATAGAAGGTCTGAGCTTAAAATTTAATATAAGTAGCACAAAACTAACAAGAACGCCAAAAGTGATCGCTAAAGCAGCCGAGGCAAAAATGCCATACGCGCCAAACACAATAAAGATAAATGGCAGCACTATCTTTAAGACGCTGGTAATAGTATTTTTTACGAGTATATTATCAGCAGCTCTAAAAGCCATAAAAGCATTTTCAGATAGAATATTCCATGATGAAAAAACTACGAATACTATGAATGTCACAATATAGAATATGCTTGATCGTAAAAATAGCATTTGTGGTGAGAATATTGGCAATCCAAGCAAAAAGAGCGTGGAAGCAGGCAGCGTCACGAGCATAACGATGACGAACGATGAATTGACTAATGCATTTTTATGGGCAGACTTGGGAAGATGTCTCATGAGATTTGAGCCTAGCCCCAGTTCGGCTAAACCACCTAATAATGCCATGATAGAGATGAGAGAGGTAGCGATTCCAACCTGTTCCGCACTATAGATTCGTGCAACGATGATCCAGAAAACAAAGCCTAATCCGCCCGAAATGAACGTGCCTGCCATCTTGAAGAGAGCATTCCTATACAATGGGTCGGTCATAACGTGTTTATAGATCGTGTTCAAGCTCATGTGTTTGAGCTTTGTGCGCCCGATTGCTGCAACTTTCAGTTCGTCTGCATAGTTGTTGAGATGTGCGGGATTGACCGAGGGAAAGGTCGTCAGAGAGGTGTGGCTATGCACCTGGCTAGCGATACGCCCCAGATACTCAATCTCTCCAGCGGCAGTCATGCGCCCTCTATCGCCTGTGCGGTAGAGGCAAGGCACGATCTTCCGATCACGGCCAATCGGATTAGGTAGAAAGCGGTCCATTGTGAGGTCCGGGTGATTGAAGTAGCCCATAGCGACTCCAGGACCGCCAATATAGATCTCTCCGCTTTTTCCATGCTCAACAAGGTTGAGGTGGTCGTCCAGAATATAGACCTGATATGTTGACAGAGGAGACCCTAGAGTAACAGGGCGACCAGGAAACAGCTCGCTCCAGGTAGCCATGAGTGCCGTCTCAGGAGGGCCATACGTAGAGAGCATCCGGCGACCAGGATGCGCCCAACGGTCGATGAGATAAGTTGGACATCGTTCGCCGCCAAGAATGAGGGAACGCACGGATGGTACATCTCGCTCGATTGTGGCAAGCAGATCTGGTGTGCAGTAGAACACGGTAATTTTCTGCTCAATGAGAAACTCCGTGAACCTCTGACCTCCCTGTTGAAAGTCGGCAAGGCCGATGACCAGCGTTGCCCCAACAATCCACGTCGGCCAAATCTCCTGTAGAGAGAAATCATTGGCAATCGACATACCCTGGTAGACACGATCTTTGCGCTTCATATGGTAGATCGGCGTAGCCTCGCGCAGGGTATTGACGATGTTGGCATGCGACACGGCAACACCTTTCGGCTGACCAGTCATATCAAACGTATAGATGATATAGCACAAGGAGGCAGGACCAGCAACGATCTGTGGGCGCGTATCGGGTTGGACAGAGAGTACATCATACGTCTGGTCGAGTTCAAGCACAGGGCAAGATAGCATATTTGCTTTTTGGCGAAATGTGGAGGTGGTCACAAGACCCTGCAATCCTGTGTCTGCGGCGATAAAAGCTACCACGTCTGGGGGAAACATGGGATCAAGTGGGACGAAAGCAGCACCGGCTTTGAGTATTCCAAGAAGTGCAATATAGGTATCAAGAGAACGCTCCAGGAGAATCCCAACCGTATTACCCACGCCAACGCCACGAGAGATGAGAAAATGCGCGAGACGATTGGATCGCTGGTCAAGTTCCTGGTACGTGAGTTGAGTATCTCCCCAAATGGCAGCTATCTCATGCGGCAAACGATCACACGTTTGCTCAAAGAACTCAGGGAGGCGCTGCACAGGTACTCTTCTGACAGCCTTCATCATCGCGGAAGTTGCTTCACTGAGAGGTCGGCGCTCCAGATGGATCTTTTTTAGTTTCTGTGGCACTCTGGATATCTCAGGCGGTGCAGACACAGGGGAATAGTGCTGAATCAGCGTATCTTCTTCCGCGATAGAAAAGACTTTTTGCTCGTATATACTCATTTTAATTTTTTAACCTTCTCATAACCTGTTTGAATTACAGATGCAAAAAAATTTGGGGGGCAAGGTTATAGGGCGAGTGCAAGCTCATCGGCATACGTAGTCCAGTCCAAGACTCATATCCTCTTGCAAAGGTTGAGTGAGTGTCGCTTTATGCGCGTTATGCGTGTTATGCGCGTTAGGAGACAAAAAACCTCCCCACATCTTGTTGATCACCGCGCACTCCGGTAGCGTCACATGCAGGTTTACTGTCCATTGAGAACCAGCCTGCCGCTGGATCAGATACTGGTAATGCCAGCCTGTTCTATCTTTTCTGGCCGCAGCATGCTCCGTCCAGGTCAGCGTAATCGTCTTGGTCTGACTATACGAAAGGGTAAAGAAACCGGCCCAGACCTCGCGGCCAAAGGCTTTGCTTATGCCGCGAGGTTGCCATCCACTTTGCGTCTGTAATATGCTATCGGGTGGGACATACACGCGCACATAGTCTCGATACAGTGCAGAACCATAGATTTGACCTTGCGTCACCCATGCATAGCTGATGGTTGTATGATGGATAGCATTGCCCTGTGTATCAATCGTCACCTGGTCATCTAACGTCGTAGTAAGCAGGTTGCTCGCTTTATCACCAGCAATGTTCGCATCTACCACAAAAAGACTATCACCGCTCGGCGCTTGAATCGACGCCGCGATATGATAGGTTTGCAGCAGGTTTTCAGCCGTACTCGCATTGAGATAGATTTGCAGGTCTTTCGTGTACACTGAACTGATCATCAGCTGCAAGAATTTGGAGAGTGCTGAAGGTGGGAGCTGGCGCACACGAGCCAGAAAATGTACTGCCAATAAGGCGACAAAGTGTTGATTCACTGATGAAAGCCCATCGGGCGAGGGAATAGAGCCACCTTGATAGCCTGGTCCTAACAGATAATAATGGATGCGATCCAACAGGTTGGATGAGGTCACGATCTCATGATACTCTGGAACGGCGATGGGTCCGGTGATGTCAAGAGCATGCTCAATCAGCGCAGGCGTCATGGCGATGACCCCTTGCACAGGAACCTTGCCCCCTTCACGCTGATAAAGCTCCTCGGCATAGCGAGCATCCGTCGGAAAATCGGCTTCAAGATTGGAATCGCGCAGACTCCAGGAGGGTGCCAGATCAAACCAACGGTACGCTGATGGTAAAGGAATAGTGTGTCCGGCAGCTTTATACGCATTGTCGAGCAAATAAGTGTCGGTAATGTGAGCAGCCGTTAAGCGTCCACCTGAAAGGGTGGCGATGCCATAACTGCCCAGGAAACCGCCGCCTGGTCTCAGCTCGGTCGAATCAAGAATTTCAATCAGATAATTGGTCGGTGTGCCAATGCCAAATAGTGTAGGGACAACAGGGAGAAGCTTCCCAACTATTGCAAGCCATGTCTGTAGGAGTGGGATTTCTTTGCGGAAGATGGCAATATAGGCGTTGAGGCCAGGGATAACCTGCCCATCAGCCGGTGAGATCTGCTTGAACTGGTCAACAACGAGGTTCAGCGCCGTTTTGATCTGGCTAAAATCATTCTTTAGCACAGAGAAATCCGCCATTGTGAGACCCTGGCTATTGCTGTTCAATGGGTTATGAAACCTCGCAATCAGCAAATTCAACATCCCACACCCATGAAACCCTGCTTGAGAGAGTTCAATGGCGATAGGCAATAGATCGAAGGCAGCTTGCAGGCGCGAACCATACCCAGGGAGAGAGGTGGCGATTGCCGGTAACGACCTCAAAGTATCATTTACCTGCACAAAGGCAAGTGATGCAGAGGCGAACTCATGCTGTGCCTGACTCACCGCTTGAGCATCGAAAGGATTAGTGGGTAAAGCTTTCAACAGCGCCTCAGCTTTTTGCAGATGGTGCATTCCCGATTGTACTAAGGATACATCTCGATGATAGTCAGTCGTGTATGTCTCATATCCGGCAATGGAAAGTCCTGTACTCACTGCACCCACGAG
>JAJZEJ010000433.1 GCA_021828635.1 Chloroflexota bacterium | reverse complement strand
CGATGTATCGCGCCCTTATCAAGTGGAACGAGAGGTATAAGAACTTTTCCTATAGTATATCACATAAACAGAGCAATTGATAGGGTAGACAGGGCGACCGCAAGGGTACGCATCTACAATGATAGGCATGTATGAACGGCACCAGATCATTGTAAGGCGTACCCTTGCGGTCGCCCTGCTACAGCTTATATGAGTATAGTACGTTGTAGAGCTGATTATGGATACATGGCACCCACAACCAACGCTCATGGCCGATGTTGCTTTTCCGTATTCTAAAGATCGCTTCAGGCGCTCAAACCATCGAAGCGGCCACTCTGGGCGGTCAGCAGAAATTTCTCATAGGCTTCACGCAACTTGGGATAGCGTAGCAGGAAGAAGCTGGCGTACTCCTGCGAGAGCGGGCGTGGTGGCCGCAGCATCTGCATGTTAACATCTTTGAGCAAACGGCTCCCTTTCTTGCCATTGCAGGCTTTGCACGAAGCAACCAGGTTTTCCCAGGTACTCTGCCCACCGCGTGAGCGTGGAATGATGTGGTCAAGCGTCAGGTCGCGGCTACGTTTGCCACAGTACTGGCAGGTCTCCTCGTCACGCAACAGAATGTTCGAGCGTGTGGGCTGGAGTGCTACACGGGGAACACGGACGTTGGCGAGCAATTGCACAATTACGGGACGTTCTAGCTCAAGGCGGCGTGACTGAATGTTCTCCTCGATCAGTTGGCGCACATTTTCATCGACAAAGGTGACTTTCTTTTTGGAAAGCAGCACGATGAGACGGCGCTCTGGAATGACCGAGAGAGGCTGAAATGAGGAGTTCAATACAAGAACGGCCATGAATAACTTCCCTTCCTCTCTGTCAGAGCCGATAACAGGTGCAGACAACGAGGATGAAGCTTTCTATAAGAAGAGACATGTACAATGCTCAGTCTCAGCTTCTACTGCCGCCTGCGAGAACTGGATGAATAAGCGTCTTGCCAATGGAAGCGGGAGTGTCTTGCATGTCCAGGAGAAGCAGGCACAGCAGGGCATCCTCCGCTCGTACATAGGGGATCGGTTTTGGGTTTACCGCCTATACCGCCTATGAAAAACGGAGACATCGTGTAGCAACGTTTATCGATTGTTGCCCGTAAGTGATGTCCCTGCATTTCCAATAACTCCTCTGAATGGTTTCCCTGTGGATGAAACTGACACGCCTGGGAATGATGTGCCATCCTGGTCGGGGTGAGAGGACTTGAACCTCCGACCTCAGCGTCCCGAACGCTGCGCGCTAGCCGACTGCGCCACACCCCGAAGTGACAACCATGCAAGTAACTCGACGCTCTAACGACGACCTACATGTGACGATTGACCGCTCGCAAGCTTTTATACTCATACAGATGGTGTGCTATACCCCTGTAAGCATCTAACTTGCTCACCCGTAGTATAGCACACCTCTTTGTGATTTGACAAGAGCCAATTTGGGCCATTGTTGAATATTAATCCTCGTTCAGACGCAAGGATTGGCTCAGCGAGGAGCGCATCACAGTGCGCACCATGAAGAGCAACGCGGCAACATAAATGACAGCCAGCACTATCAGCGCAAGTGGGAGCGTGGGCGGAATGACCACCGAGGTCGGTAGCGCACTTTGCAGCGCGTAAACACTGCCACTGGCATTATTGCTAAGATCGGTGAGTGTCAGCGATGGAATCACCGTCACCGCTAGCAACAGGCCAAAGATCACGCCCAGCAACAGACCAGCTAAGTAGATGATGGCCTGCTCCCACATCAAGACGCCAGAGACTTGCTGCGGGGTTGTACCAAGCGCACGCAAGACGGCAAAATTGGTGACGCGGGTACGCGCACTGAGCCACGAGGCCAGCAGATCGCCAACCAGCACCAGGAGCAGGGCGGTTACAGTACCGATTGCCAGGATGCCACTGACGACGATATACAATGGATCGTTGTTCAGTGCCTCTGTGAGCGCATAGCGGTCAATGACGTTGGTCAGATAGAGGGTTTGTGAGCGCGATAACACGGTACGCACGCTTGCCAGCGATTTTGCATCACTCTTCGTATGCAGCCAGACCGTATTGACTTGTGGCGTTGCGACTGGCCCCAGCAGCGTTCTCGCCTTAATGGCTAGCTGCGTAAAGATGGTGTTGTACGTCGTATAGTCCGCAATAATGCCACCGGAGACGACGTTGCTGCTACTTGTAGCGAAGCGGTCATCTACTGTCGGTATATGTGGAATCGCACCAATAATGATGGCATTCATCAGCGTTGTTCCCAGTGCATCTTGTTTGATGGTGATTGCTGAGCCAACATGCAAGCGCAACGTTGTCAATACCTGCTGATCGACGATGACAGGCAAAACACCCGTTTTTGCTGCTTGCGGTGCATCTTCTTGCAAGCGTGCCAGCAATCCTTTAGCGGTCTGATAATTCTGGGGCGAAGTCCAGATGACCGCGTTGGCAAAGGTTTTCGGATCGATGGCTCGCAGTTCTATCGGCATATCAATATTGCCAGCATACCCGTAGTTCGCATAGCCCACACTGGCATTCAGCACACCCGGTACGGCGTCATAGCTCTGCGTCAGCTTCGTCGGATCAATTTGTGTTGTGTTATTGCTGGCTGTAGCATTGGCAATCGTCCCGCTAAAATCAGCGCCAGCCAGATAGGTATTGACTTGCTGAATATGCTGGGTCTGCGACGCGGTATAGATGAGCGTGAAAAGCGCGAAGGCGATAGAAAGCGCCAGCAACATGGTCATGCGCAGCGAGAGGCGTGGCGAACGGGCCAGTTGCGCCAGGGCTAGCAGCGAAACCGCGCTCCGTCCACGCGAGGCCAGCCATGCACCGAGTCTGAGCAGTAACGGGAAGAGACGCAGGAAGAGCAGCATACAGCCAATAATCAGGAAGAAAGGCGCGATTAACGATAATGGTACGGCAATCAGCGCCTTCGCGTCGGGCTGGAGAACATTGCCGATATTGGTGATGTAGAGCGAGATCAGATAGCCAACCAGCGCAATGACACCCGCGATGACATCGAGATTGAGACGCTCCCAAACCGGGCGTCGCTTGTTGCGGGCAGCATCGCGGCGTAGCGCCAATACATCATTACGCGCTGTGGCAAAAATCGAGGCACCCATTGTGAACAACACTACCACAATCACAATCAGCGCATACCATAGCACGCTTTCAACCGATTGGTTGAGATTGCCGGTAATAACATTGGTTGCATTGCGTTCCGTTGCAGGCAGAATACGCTGTGCCGCCGTGATAACGACGAAGACCGAGAGCGGGATGCCAACGACGAGCGCGAACAGGGCTAATAGGAGACTTTGTGTGAAGAAGGTGCCGAAAACCTGCCAGCCGCTCGCTCCCCGACTACGGAGTAAGGCCACAGCGTCGGTCTGACGATCAATCAGCAGGTTCATCATCAGGCTAACAAAGAAGAGAATCAGTGCCACAATCTGGATGGTTAGCACGGTGATCGGTATCTGCGCGACATCAACGCGGCTCTGCAAGATGTCGATATTGCTGGCGGCATCCGCCGTGCCGAAGACCGCGCCAGAAATATCTATATGATCTAACCTGATCCCTTGTGATTGCACGGTGAGCGTCCCGCTGTTGCCCGTGCCATAGGTCAGAGTGGTTTCTTGCTGTATATTCGCAAGACCATTAATCAGCATGTTGAGATCATTAATGCCGATATGGAGCGTGTCCAGACGATAATAAAGATTCACATCGTAGCCGCTAAATGTTGAAGCATAAAGCGCGTTAGCATGATTCGCGGAACTCAGTTGATCGAACATCGTTAGCAGTGCATTGGATGGTACCAGCGCAGAAAAGAAATAAAAGGGCGTTTTGCCTTGAAAGGCCACTGTATTAAAGCTTTCACCATGCCAGTAGGGGTCAGAGCCACTACCATCGAAAATGCCGACAACACGTAACGTAACATGTTGTGCTTGTGGCTGTACGGAACTGTTGTTGTCGGCGAGATCGAGCATGCGTGAATAATAGCCCAGGTTCATTTGGAAGGTCGTGCCAACATTCGCTTTAAGCTGTTTGGCAGCATCAACAGAAAGGAGCATTTCAAGCTCAGTTGTCGGATGTGCGGTGGTCTGCGGCAAGCGCCCCTTCACTAGTGAAATATGTGGTGCAGCCTGGGCCATGTTGGTAGCGTAAATCTGAATAGCTGATTGTGCATTGGCCGGTGTAACTGGCGGGGGAGTCGCAAAAGAGAACGTATCAGTCGTAATCATTGATTGCGTCGGTTTCACCAACGACCCTAGATTCTGTTGTAACAAACTGGTCATCTGCTGGCTCAGACTATTCTCTACCACATTTGATAGTCCAGCTGGACTGACGTTGATCTCAATCTCTGAACTGGTAGGTGAGGCACTCAAAGTGCTGCGGAGTGCGGCGGTGGTCATAATCGTGCTGAAAAGCGGCACTGCGCAAGCGATAATGACAGCAGCGATAATACCAATAGCAGTGACAAGCAGTAGAAACCACGTCTGGCGTACACGCGAGTAGGCCAGCGTGGCGACAGCAGTGACAGGAAGACGATTGCTTCGCCGACCTGGTTGTGATGGTAGCGACATTAGTTTCTCTTTCCAAGCTCTGCAAAATAGTATAGCAAAAGATAGCAGGAAGGTAGGGGCCGATGTATCGCGCCCGCTAATCACTATAGCCCATCAACGCCTGCTATAGCAAGATCAAATAGCGCAAAGGTGATATAATATGCCTATTCTGATTGAAGTAGCGAAGGCGAGAACACACCATATGCATGAACAGCTTGATAGTGTACCAATGGGGAAAATAGAGGACCGAGAGGAACACGGCAATGGTGATCTCTCCTCACGCAACACACTCCGTT
>JAJZEJ010000774.1 GCA_021828635.1 Chloroflexota bacterium | reverse complement strand
TGTCGATCTCAGTCGTGCCGATCTGAGTGGGGCCGATCTCAAAGAGGCCAATCTCAGCGGCGCTAACCTGGCCGGAGCCGATCTCAGCAAGGCCAACTTGAGCAAAGCAACCTTGATTGGCACCGACTTGAGCAAAGCACAACTCAACGGAGCCAACTTGAGCGGCGCTAATCTAAACAAAGCACAGTTAAGCAAATCCTATCTGATCCGTGCCAACCTGAGTATGGCAAACTTTAGCGGCGCTGACATCAGTGGAGCCTACATCGGTGAGGCTATCCTTAACGGTACCAATCTGGTCGAAGCCAACCTCAGCGCCGCTAACTTCAATGGAGCCAGCCTGGTCAGGGCATATATGTTTCGCGCTTATCTCAATAAAGCTGATCTAAGCAAGGCCGACTTGCAAAGGGCTAACCTGATTCGTGCTGATCTCAGTGAAGCTAACTTGAGCCGGTGCAACTTGAGTGGGGCTAATCTTAGCGGGGCCAACCTTAATGGCACCTATATGCAAGCGGCACGCTGCATAGGCACAGTCTTCCAAAGTGCTAATATGCAGGGGGCCATTCTCACTAATGTGATATTTACTCATGCTGATTTACAGGGTATTCAAGCTACCCCCATTGAGTTCACGAACGTTCCATTGAACGCCTTACAAGATATCAATATTGATGTGGCTACCGCACAACGGATTGGACTATCACCAACACTCATGCGCTCATAGCCTGTATAACAAGCATACATAGCACATGGAGAAAACCTGGAAGGAAACCAACTATGCTCAACTGGCCCGAACTGCTCACCTTTATTTTCGTCTTCATCGCCATCTCTCTGCTCGGTTTCGCCGCTATACGCTGGCGTCCCGGCGATCTCAACCGACTGCAAGAATGGGGGCTGGCAGGCAGACGCTTCGGCCCTATCGTGTCGTGGTTTCTCATTGGAGGCGATCTCTACACGGCTTATTCATTTCTCGCGGTGCCGGCTCTCATCTTCGCGCAAGGCGCAACCGGCTTCTTCGCCGTTCCATACACCATTCTCACCTACCCAATCATGTTTCTTGTCGTTCCGCGCTTTTGGAATATCGCACGTCATCGCGGTTATGTCACCTCCGCCGACTTTGTGCAAGAGCGTTTTGATAGCAAGTTTCTCGCGCTGACCGTTGCTATCACCGGCATTCTGGCTACAATGCCCTATATGGCATTGCAGCTCTATGGTATCCAGCTTTGCCTCTCGCTCATGGGCGTTCCAGTAGAATTCTCGCTGTTCCTTGCCTTCGCTATTCTCGCCGCCTACACCTACACCAGTGGCATTCGCGGTACAACGCTAGTCTCGATGGCTAAAGACGTGTGTATCTGGATCGTCGTCATCGTCGCAATTATCACACTCACCACACGACTTGGCGGCATGGCTCATATCTTTGCCTCTATCCCTCAAAAGAAGGTCATACTCCTCCCTACTCAGTTTAGTGCCTATTCTACATTAGCACTCGGCTCGGCGCTCGCGTTGCCACTCTATCCACACGCCTTCACCGCTTTCCTCAGCGTCAATAGCAGTAAAGCTCTCAAAAAGACTATCTCACCGCTCTTTGCTTACAGCTTTCTGCTCGCTCTCATAGCTTTGTTGGGTGTTATGGCTGGTGCCGCGCATGTCCTACCTTCCGCGACCTACAAAACCAACATCGCACTCCCTGGCTTGCTCACACTGATGTTCCCATCCTGGTTTGTCGGTTTCGCCTTCGCCGCCATCTCCATCGGCGCTCTCGTACCGGCTGGCGTGATGTCAATTGCCGCCGCCAATCTGTTTACGCGCAATATCTATCGTGCTTACCTCAACCCGAATTGCTCTGAGCGAGAAGAGACAAACATAGCCAAAGTCACATCACTGATTATTAAAATGGGCGGTCTGGCTTTCATTCTTTTCCTGCCTACACCCTTCTCAATTAACTTCCAGCTTCTCAGCACCATCTGGATTCTTCAGACGCTACCAGCCGTCTATCTCGGCCTCTATACCAGATGGTTCCATCGCTGGGGAATACTGATCGGCTGGTTCTGCGGTATGCTTGTTGGCACAGCATGTATCGTGACATTGGGCTTCCAATCCTCTGTCTACCCCTTTGTTTTCTTAGGCATGAAGTTCCCTGTGAATGCCGCCGTCGCCGGTCTCGTCGTAAACCTCGCCGTTTCGGCCACACTCACGCTCATCTTACACCAATTTAACGTAGCGGAAGGACAGGATAGCACCATAGCACAGGACTACGAGGCCCAGCCCGTGCTGGTCCCCAGACAAGCTGTCGCTCCCGTGACAGGCATAACAGCCGCAATAGCACCAATGATACATACGCCAGCGCATACACCAATAGCAATGTCATTTCCATCACAACCGTCTAGAACAGCGCAACCGGAACGGCTGGCCTCAACTAGACCAGCCAAACCAGCCACGCCATCGGTTCAAAGTACATCAGTAGTGCCACCACGTCGTCCGCAGCACGTGAGTACAGCATATCCACCCGATACAAACGGCAATGGTAATCACAATGGCACAAACGATAATGGCAACATATCCCCAGCACAATTCCGGCCACCAATGCGCTAAACCATGCTTTGGCGCGGTTTGCGTAACTGACCATTAGCGGGCAGATGTGCCGCGCTGACATGCTTAAACACGCTACGATAATGCGAAACGTGGAAAAGCTTGCCAGTCAGCACATCACGCTCGCCAGCCGCCAACACGCGAAATAGTCCAACCGCCAGTAAAGCACCTAGAGGCGGTGCGATATAATACAGCCATTGATCGTGCCAGAACCAGGCTAGCAGGGCTGGACCGAAGCTACGCGCAGGATTGAGACTGGTACCAGAAATTGGCGCTTCTAGCCAGACCATCGTAGCCACAAGTAGCCAGACCATAAGCGGCGTCCAATGCATCAAGCGATGACTACTCACAAACGTAAAGATCAGCAAAACGAGCAAGAGCGTCAGCGCCATTTCGGCAAGAAAAACAATCCATAGCGGATAGCCTGCTCCCGGCAACGTCATACCATACTGCACACTCTTGAGATATGGCCCCCATACCAGCGCCAACGCCGTCTCGCCAATGCTTGCCCCGATAAACTGACCCACGATATAGCCTAGCAGATCAAGTGCATGCAATTTGCCATGCGCCCAAAAAGCCAGCGAAACCGAGGGATTGATATGCGCACCGCTCAGCTTGCCGAACGGCGAGATGGCAACTAAGGAACCACTACCGGCAAAGATCAGCCCTGTCAATAAGCGACGGGCGCTGGCATCGGGAAGCAGATGTACGAGAGGGAGACCTGGACTGAAATCGAAGACGACCGCGCTTAAACCAACAAAGACCAGAAACGCGGTACCAAGCAACTCGGCTCCGTATTCGGGCCAGTGCAGGTGTGTCCACCATACCTGTGGCGTAGTAAATTGTTTTGTATCTTTCATGAAAATGCTATCCCTGGCAAACAAAATATGCTCTCGAAGTGCGATAATTACTACGGTGTAGCCCGGCTTTCCATGTCGGCACCGTCGCCAGAGCATAGCATTTCTCAGCCATCACTGCTCATCATATCATATCCTGAACACAGGGGAGGCATTGTTTCAAGCATGGATAGCATAGAGCGATCAGGAAAACACATCATTGTCATTCATAGTCCACATTCAGGGCGCTCAGAACAACTGGCACAGGCGTTGACTTATCTCCAACAGGCTGGTGCGAACATTTGCGATGTTCTCTCTATAGCTAATCTAGATGGACTTCCGACGCAAGGTGCGCTCTGGCACGCGGCAGGCATTGATAGCGCGGTCGCGGCAGGCGGCGATGGTCTGGTAGGTGGAGTTATCAATCACGTGGCGGATTGTGGCCTTGCATTGGGCATATTGCCACTAGGCACAGGCAATGACATTGCGCGGTCGCTCGGCATTCCACAAGAGTTGCGCAAGGCCGCCAAAACTATCATCCAGGGGCATCTGCGTAGCATCGATATTGGCGTCGCACAACCCGCTGAACAAATGCCATTACACGAAGAAAATGGCCCATTGCCAGCTATGCATCCTCCATTATCGCCGCAAGCGCATGGGTTCTTTGCTCATGCTCTAACGGTTGGTCTGAATGTTCAGTTCGCACACCTCGCTACCAATGTTGTCACACGGCAACGTTTCGGGCGCATGACCTACCCGTTCGCCGTGTTGGAGGTGCTACTCAATCCGCGTGTTCTGGAGATAGAATGCGCATTCAATGGTCTATTGCTACCAGAACACCATCAGCCAGCCTTCTCAACGCAGGGAACCATCATAACAGAGCCGGTAGAGATGGCCTGCCGCGCTTTACAGGTCGCTGTTATCAACGCCCCTATCTTTGGTGGGCAGTGGAACCTGACTATTCCAGGAGCGAGTATCAATGATCGTCTGCTAGACATCGTGATCGTGGAAGATGTCGAGCTTGGACATCTCGGAGCCGCCTTCGCGCATCTCTTCAATCAACCCCAGGAGAGTAACGACACACTACCCGATGCTGCACACGTCGCCCAGCACTCGCCAGTATTACAGCAAGCGGAACTGACAGGCATTCCGGGCATTCGCCATGTGCAGGCACGCAGCATTACCATCAAGACCAGCAATGACCCGCAAGATGTCACACTGGACGGTGAAATACGCGGCCAGACACCTACCCTGGCACAATTGGCGAAGCAACGTTTACACGTAATTGTCCCGTAACATTTTTTGAAGGAAAGAGAACACAATGCGTACTACGACACGCCTGCGCTCACTACTAGCAGGTTCCGAACTCCTTGTTGCGCCCGGTGCTTATGACGCGCTCAGCGCACGCCTGATCACGCAGGTTGGCTTTCCTGCGGTCTAT
>JAJZEJ010000754.1 GCA_021828635.1 Chloroflexota bacterium | reverse complement strand
AATGCATTGGCGCTCTAACCAGCGGCTCACCCGGTCCAACGGTTGGCAAAAATATCGGTATGGGTTATGTCGAAGCCGCCTCCGCTGTTGTCGGTCAACCGGTACAGGTCGATATTCGCGGCAAACATGTGGCTGCCCGCATCGTGGCCCTACCATTTTACAAACGCAAACGCTAATATATTCCGTAGGGACGTGATTTATCACGTCCTATTATGTCCCACAAGATGAGTTAAGAAGGGAGTATTTCACAATGGCAAGCCTGAATCATCCCGGCGACCTCAAATATAGCAAGACCGACGAGTGGATACGCCTCAACGGCGACGAAGCTACCATCGGCATTACCGACTACGCTCAAGACCAGCTTGGCGACATCGTCTATATCGAGTTGCCGTGGGAGCAAGGCCAGAACGTCTCCGCCGAGGATAAATTCGGCGACATCGAGTCGGTCAAGGCCACCTCAGAGCTTATTTCGCCGATTAGTGGTGAGGTCGTCAAGGTTAACGAGGAGCTGAAAGACCATCCAGAACTGATCAACGATAGTCCCTACGAGCAAGGCTGGATGCTGGTCGTCAAATTCGCCAATCAAGCCGAGATCGACCAACTTCTGGACGCTAATAACTACCTCAAATATCTTGAAGGCCGCTAAAAACAAACAGAAAGAGACAACGCCACGTAAAAACCTGTGCGGGTTTTTACGCGGCGTTGTCTCTTTCTGTCTTTCCTCCTATGCCTCTTGGATAGATAACTCGCCGATGAGATATAATGTATCTGTAACTAAAAATCTGTATACCGCGCACTCGCTCGATCCATTTCCCCCACACCATACGTATGCCTTGACGGGTTGTGTAAATAGAGGGTCAGGGTTGGAAGACGGGGATACGCGGTACCGATCATAAACGGCTCCCTTTGTTTGCGCACGAAGCACAAAGGGGCGCTTCTCAACTGGTGTTTACACAAAGGGGAGTTCTTACATGAGCTATGTACCCAATACCCCGGAAGAGCAGCTGGCTATGCTAGAGCAGATGGGCCTTTCATCAATGGAAGACTTGCTGACGCCTGTTCCACAGCAAGTGCGACTCCAACGCCCGCTCGACATGCCGCCCGCGCTCTCCGAACCCGACTTGAAACGCCTGCTAACCCGTATGGCGGCGAAAAACAAGAACCTGGACACGACGATCTCGTTTCTCGGCGCGGGTACCTATGACCACACAATTCCTAGCGTGGTGCCGCATTTACAGCGCCGTTCAGAGTTTGTGACCTCGTACACACCGTACCAACCAGAGGTTAGCCAGGGCATGTTGCAGGCCATCTACGAGTTTCAGACGATGGTGTGCCAGATTACCGGCCTGGATATCGCCAACGCCTCGCTCTACGACGGCTCGACGGCGCTGGTCGAGGCCGTCCTGCTGGCTATCGGCCCCGGTGGACGTGGCGAGGTAGTCATCTCAGAAGGCGTTGACCCACAGTATCGCCGAGTGCTACAGACCTACGCCTTCGCACGCGGCTTCGAGATCAAAGAGGTGCCAACACGCAACGGCATCACCGATCTTGAGGCGCTGGATGCCGCCGTGAGTTCCAAAACCGCCGCCGTCGCCATTCAGCAGCCCAATTTCTTAGGTAGTCTGGAGGATGTACGCGCTATCGAACGCATCACGCACAAAGGCAAGGCACTCTTTATTACGACGATCACCGAGCCAGCCTCGCTTGGCATTCTAGCCACTCCTGGCGACTATGGCGCAGACCTGGCGGTCGGCGAACTGATGAGTTTTGGTAACACCATGAGCTACGGCGCACCCGCGCTAGGCTTCATGGCCTCTAAACAGAAGTTTATGCGCCTGCTGCCTGGACGCCTGGTTGGGCAGACGCTTGAAGAGGGCGGCAAACACCAGACTGGCTATGTGCTGACGCTACAAACACGCGAGCAGCATATTCGCCGCGAACGCGCTACCTCTAACATTTGCACCAATCAATCCTTATTGGCTGTCGGCGCGACGATCTACCTTGCCACATTAGGCAAACAGGGCTTCCGCGAACTGGGCGAGTTATGCCTTCAGAAAGCGCACTATGCCTTCCGTCAGATCATAGCCATTCCTGGTTACGAGGCCGCCTTCAGTAGCCCATTTTTTGATGAGTTTGTCGTCAAGCTACCCATGTCGGCGGTACGAGTCAACCAACAATTGGAGCAGGCTGACATCATCGGCGGCTATGATCTGAGTAAGAGCTACCCTGGTCTGGACAATCATATGCTATTCTGCGTGACTGAAACACGCACCAAAGAAGACATCGATCAGCTTGTCGCGGCGCTACACGAGCTACGCGAACTACACGGGATACAGGGGGTGCAGGCATGAGCGTTGAGAGCCTAATTTTTGAGAAGGGCGCACCGGGTCGCCGTGCCTCCTCGATGCCAGCAATGGATGTGCCAACCGAGGCGCTAGACACACTGGTTCCTGCTGATCTGCTGCGTGAGACACCCGCGCCACTGCCAGAGGTGAGCGAAATCGAGGTGGTGCGCCACTATACACACCTGTCACAGCGCAATTTCGGTGTCGATACGGGCTTCTACCCGCTTGGCTCCTGCACGATGAAATATAATCCCAAGCTTAACGAGGAGATGGCAGCATTGCCGGGCTTCGCACGCATCCATCCGTTGCAGTCTGAAAGCAGCGCCCAGGGAGCCATTCAGTTAATTTATGAACTGGAACAATACCTGGCCGAGATCGCTGGTATGGCGCGTGTCACCCTACAACCATCAGCAGGGGCGCACGGCGAATTGACCGGCCTGATGCTGATTAAAGCACATCATCAGAGTCAGGGTGAAGGCCATCGCAATCTGGTCTTGATACCCGATAACGCCCACGGTACCAATCCCGCCAGCGCCACGCTAGCTGACTATCGCTCTGTTGAGGTCAAGACCGAACCGACGACGGGCGGCATCGACATGGCCCATCTCAAGGCGCTACTGGAAGCCAATGGCGCGAACGTGGCTGCTATCATGATGACCAACCCCAACACGCTCGGCCTCTTCGATACTAACATTCTGGAAATCGCCCGCATGGTTCACGAGGTTGGAGGCCAACTCTACTACGATGGAGCCAACGCCAATGCTGTACTGGGCATCACGCGCCCCGGCGACATGGGCTTCGACGTGGTCCACTTCAACCTGCACAAAACATGCAGCACACCGCATGGCGGTGGTGGTCCCGGTGCTGGCCCTATCGGCGTCAAAACGCATCTCGTGCCGTTCCTGCCTGGTCCCTTACCAGCAAAGGACGAGCGAGGCTATTATTGGCAGGAGGTAGGGCCGCAATCCATCGGCAAGGTACGCGCTAACATGGGCAATTTCGGCGTGCTGGTACGCGCCTACACCTATATTCGCAGCAACGGACCGGATGGCCTCAAGCACGTCTCCGAAAGCGCCATCCTCAACGCCAACTACTTGCGCCACGAGCTAGCATCTGATTATGAGATTGCTTATCCGCTCATCTGCCAGCACGAATTTGTGGCAACGGCGCAACGGTACAAGGATGAACACGGCGTCACAGCGACCGATATTGCCAAGCGTCTGCTCGACTTCGGCATGTACGCGCCGACGGTCTACTTCCCCTTGATCGTCCACGAAGCCATGATGATCGAGCCAACCGAGACCGAGACACGCGAGACGCTGGACTCTTTTGTCAGCGTAATGCGTCAGATCGCTGAAGAGGCTCGCACCGAGCCAGAAACAGTGCGTACCGCGCCCCATACCACCGTCATCGGACGCCTGGATCAGGCATTGGCCGCTCGCAAACCCAACCTGCGCTGGCAACCCGGCCAGGAGAAGACGCATGAGTAAATAGGAAAGGAAGATCAATCGGCGTAGCATTGCGCGATGCCATGCCGATTGATCTTCCTTTCCCACTACACCAAATAGTATCCTTCACCTTGTTCTATCTTTGAGAGTAGAGTATACTAGCATGGCATCACTCTCAATGAAAATGTTGAATTGGTCCTATTTGTCAGAGTCTGGAGGAACGCCAGTGAAAATTACCTGTAAACAGCAGGACTTGAGTCGTGGCCTTTCTGTGGTCGGTCATGCTGTATCAAGCCGTAGCACACTGCCTATTCTCGCCAATATTTTGCTGGCGACCGATAATGGGCGATTGAAACTGTATGCGACAAACCTGGAGATTGGCATCAATTGCTGGATTGACGCGCAGATACACGAAGAGGGTTCAACCACCGTACCTGCCCGCTTGATTGCAGACCTTGTGAACAGTCTGCCGCAGGCACCTATTGATCTTACCGTCAATGATGAAGAACATACATTGAATGTCAAAAGTATGCGTACCAGTGCCACTATCAAGGGCATGGACCCCGCAGAATTTCCGCTCAGCCCAACGACCGAGGGCAGCGAGCCACCGGTAGAGATCGATGCAGCTACGCTCAAAGAGATGATCTCGCAGGTCGCATTCTCCGCCGCCAACGACGACTCGCGCCCGGTCCTGACCAGCGTGTTGGTGCAGGTGCAGAACGAGAAGCTAACCTTCGCCGCCGCCGACGCTTTCCGTCTGGCCGTGCGTGTCGTACCACTGCCTGGTGATAGTATTACGCGCAGCGACATTCTTATTCCGGCCCGCACCCTGAGCGAACTGGAACGTATTCTGCCATCCGAAGGCATGGTGAAGATGATCGTAACGCCCAATCGCAGCCAGGTTCTCTTCCACAGCGAGAATGTTGATTTGCTGTCGCGTTTGATCGAGGGTACCTTCCCCAATTTCCGCCAGATTATTCCAAAAGAATATTCGCTGCACCAGAACTTTCCCAATCCGTTTAATCCAAGTACAACAATCAATTACAGCATAGCAGAAGATGGTATAGTTACTCTTGAAATAATGAACATCTTAGGA
>JAJZEJ010000533.1 GCA_021828635.1 Chloroflexota bacterium | reverse complement strand
GATGCGGATAGACGCCATCGGGCCAATCAGGCGGCAGGCGTAACCCTTGCAGCATAGGATGTCCCTGTGGCTCGATGCCCAACTCTTGCCACACCTGACGTTCATACCAATCCGCGGCCGGAAGCAAGGCGACGAGCGATGGGAAGTTCGGTGTCTGCCGGTCAAGCTCAACGCAGAGATGGAGCCAGCTTTGTTCTGTCGGCAGTGAACACAACACGTGCAGTTGTAGCGCGTCTGTCGTCTCGACGCTGAAGAGATCAACGAAGGTCGCGTGAAATGTCTGTCGAAGCCTTTGTAGTGCTATTGGCAAGGCTACCGGTGATAGTGTGGTGACAATTTCAGCCGGTAGCAGCCTGACCGGCGGTGCTACTTCGCTGCCAGCCACACGTGCCGCATCTGCCAGTTCTGTACAGAGCAATGCAATATCCATCACTTACCGTCCTCCTAGCACGAGTACCGCTTGGTGTAGCAGCGTATTGAGCGGCGTTGGGATAAAGAAGCCAAACACGACGATCAGAGCGGCACTCAGTCCCATCGCAATGATGTTCAACAGGCTCACCTCACCCGGTTTTTCCGCTATGGAAACTTTGCCAAAGACCATCTTGTTCAGGTAGAAGATGACGCTCAGGAAGATCAGCGCCATTAGCACAAGCATGACAATGGCCTCTGGCGCGTAGCCTTGTCGGAAACCCGCGCTGAGAATGGTAAATTCGCTGATGAAGACGCTAAAGGGCGGCGAACCGGTCAGCGCCAGACCACCGATGAGCAGGAGCGTTCCCGTGATGGGCATGATTTTGATGATGCCCGATACGCGACTCATGGTTTTAGTTTCATATTTGAGCAAAACCTGTCCACTGGCAAAGAACATCATGGATTTGGTAATGGCATGGTTGAGAATCTGCAATAACGCGCCATAGAGTCCCAACACTCCGCCGAAGGCAATACCGAGCGCGACAATACCCATATGTTCGATGCTGGAATAGGCCAGCAAACGTTTATAATCGCGCTGCTGAAAAATCATCAGCGTGGCGATGACGAGCGAGAGCAAGCCGAAAGTCAGCAATAGGGCCGTTGGATAGGCATGACCAAGTGACGGGACAGCTAGCGAATAATAGCGCAGAATGCCGTACATGGCGCAATTGAGCAGCACACCAGAAAGCAACGCGCTAATCGGGCTGGGAGCCTCGCTATGTGCGTCAGGTAGCCAGGTGTGCATAGGAGCCAGACCTGCTTTCGTGCCATAGCCCACAATAATGAAAAGCAAAGCCAGGCGCATCACGCTCGGATTCAGGTGTGCCGCCACGGGAACCAGCACCGACCAGTTGAGATCATAACTGGTACCCAGTATCTGCACCGCCGAATAGTAGGTGAGAATGGTGCCAAACAGGGCTAGCGCGAGACCCACGGAACCAATAATCACGTATTTCCAGGCCGCTTCCAGCGATTCCACGGTGCCATAGAAACTGACCAGGAACAGCGAGGCCAGCGTAGTACCTTCGATAGCAATCCACATGACGCCCAGACTATTGCTGAGAGGAACGATCAGCATACTAAACACGAACAGGTGGAACAGCATGTAATAGCGTTTGACCTGTCGTAATCCTTGTCCCTGCGTCGTATCCAATTCGCGCATATCCTCGCGCAAGTAGCCGACAGAAGCGAGCGCGGCAGTAAAGCTCACAAACGCAATCACCAGCAAGGTCACGGTGCTAAGCGCATCGGCATACAGCCAGTCCGATATGTTGCCGCTATGCCCTGAGAGCAGAACGGTACGTGTTACGAGCAAGACGAGCAGCAATATCAGAGCAGTAGAGCTGATCGTCGTCAGTTCCATCCAACGACGATGTGGCGCAAGCAGGCAGATGCCACAGGCCACGAGAGGAAGAAGCAATAATAGGTAGAGTAGCATGCCAGGTTTACCCCCTTAATCGTCGCAAATCAGCCGTGTCAGCCGTAATCAATTCACGCTGCATGCGTGTCACGAGCAGGCTCATGACCATCACAGCAATCAGAATGTCGAAGAGGATACCGAACTCGACAATCAGTGGCATGCCATAGGCAATGGCGATAGCACCCGAAAACAGCCCGTTCTCAATCGTCAGCAGGCCGATGACCTGCATAATCGCCTGACGACGGCTACTGAGCAGGAATAGTCCGATTAGCACCATCGCAATCGAAATCGCTAGCGGTGGCTCATTCAAAAACGTGCCAGGAGCGACCACGGCGGGCGAGACGAAAAATGCCAGCACAGTCAGGAAAATGCAGATCAGTAGCGAGGCTGGAATATTCAGGTAAGGGCGTACCTCGCGTTGCAGATGCAGACGCCTTGTCGCATTGCGCAAAATCCAGGCAATGGCGATGCACTTTACCAGCACGGTTAGCACGGCGACGAGGTACAGATCCGTGCTACCGGTAAAGTAACCGATCACTACTGCGATCAGCGCGAGGACCAGCGATTGCAGGACATAGACCTGGATGGCCTGTGGAAGAAGTCGCGCCGCTACTGTAGCGAAGGTTGTCAGCAAGAGAATCGCTCCTAAAATTTGCAGTAGTTGTACCGCCTGCGTTGGCGGAATCCCCGCCGTGTTCGCTGTGAGCAATGCGACAATGAAATCTGTGCTATGCATACGTTCCCTTCCCTAGAATCGGGCGTGATACTTGGGCGTGCTTTATCACGCCTTTACGGTCAGGTAAAAAGTGACAAGAGCGAGACCGGCTAGAATAAGGGCCGCGCCAAGAAATTCAGGAATGCGAAAGAAGCGCCATTTCGCCAGTGAGGATTCGATGACGGTAATCACGCCACAAATAATCCCCATTTTGAGGAGCAATGTCACTATCGAAATACCTAGCGTGAGGAGCGTGGTGTTGGTAGCTGGCACCAGTCCCCAGGGAGCCGTCAGCACGTTAAGTAGGATCGTTAGCAGGACGAAGAAGCGCATAGAGCCGCCCCATTCCATCAAGGCTAGCTCCTGGCCCGAATATTCAAGCGTTCGTGATGCCTCGATCATGGATAGTTCAAATGTGCTGGCCGGATTATCAACTGGAATACGCCCCGTTTCAGCTAAAATGACCATGAAGAGCGCCGCCGCCAGCAGCCAGTGGGCCGGGTTGTAGAGATAAGCGGCGGAAATGAGCGTCTGATTGACAGCGAAAGGAATGGTAGCTTGCGCGATCAATGCGACGGTAAAAAGAACGAGAATGACGACTGGTTCGGCGAGAAAAGAGACCACTCGTGCGCGGCTACTGCCCATGCCGCCGAAGGTGCTGGCTGTATCCATTGCCGCTAATGCTGTGAAGAAGCCACCGAGCGAGAGAATAAAGCCACCCGCTAGCATATCGCCCATGAAAGCATATGGCAGAGGATAAGCGGTTAATACAGGAATGAGCATAGCGACGATCAGTGGCGTGATAAAGGTGAAGATGGGCGCGGCATGATAGACCCAGGTTGCATGTTCTGAGGTCACGCTACCTTTATGCAGCCACTTCCATAAATCGCGGTACGGTTGCCAGATGCTTGGCCCCTGCTTGGATTGCACAATGGCCTTGAGGCGATTGATAATGCCACGCAGAAGTGGGGCGCAGAGTAGCACGGTGGCAATCTGGAGTAGTTGTAAGATAGCACTTTCCCACATAGGCTGCTTTTTCCTCTCCGTGTGCTTGCTAAATGAGAGAAATTCAGCGAGTCGTCTCCCCTGGCATCTCTTGCTAGAAAGAGATTCCTATTGTGGTGAAAAGGCATGAAAAAAGCCTCTACCAAGCTGAAAATCCTCATCAGACAGTTGGTAGAAGCTATTAGCACAAGGCATTAGGCGAGCTTCATCGCCATAGAGTAGAATAGTATATTTTCTTGTAGAGTACCGTCTATGAGACGTTTGAACTCTTACTATTGATTATAATCAGTTTTGTTTGCGTTTGTCAAGTTTAGGAAAATCCTCTTATACACATCCTCGCCATAGCTCGTTTGCAATGGTTTCTCTTCGATGATCTTAAACGTTCGTCCCCCGTCGTCTTGCCTCTCAGCCCGCAGGAACAAGGCATTGACCATTTCCTTATCGTAGAAACTACGCGCAAATTCGTACAAATGCGTCACGCTGAACACCTTGATGCGTTTCTCCAATAATGCACATGTGATCTGCCTCGCAATCTCTGAGCCTTCTCTTTCGTTGGTTGCCGCGAAGGATTCATTAAATAAGATCATAGCATCTGGCACGATAGTGTCTATAATATCACTCATTCTGCTGAGTTCTTCATCCAGCTTGCCACTTGTCATCGTTGCATCCTCTTTGCGTTTGTAGTGCGTGAAGAGGCTCTTGCAGAGATTGGCGCAGAAAGAGGTAGCCGGTACAAACATGCCACATTGCATCATCAATTGAGCCAGACCAATGCTGCGCAAAAACGTCGATTTGCCGCCCTGGTTGGCCCCTGTGATCATCACGAGGTCTTTATTGTCAGCATGCATCTCGTTACCCACAATCCCCTGTTTCATCGTTAAAACCAGGCAAGCATCGTATAACCCCGCAAACGTATGCTTGCGCTCGTTAGCAGCTACGGATAAGGGAAAAGAGAGCGGCATGCCTTTTTGGAGCAGTTGCCCATGTACATTTAGGCAACCAACATAAAAAGCCAGTTCGGTGCGCAACATGGTAAAAAAGCTGAGAATATGATCCGTGGACTGAGCGAGCGCATTGGCAACAAGGTTAATACCTCTGTCTGTTAATCCTGCCAGCGTTCTGGTCCCGCTTTCATCACGATCATCAATCCGAAAGCTATACTCAGGCGGTTTTTCAGCGAAAACGCGCTCTATCCACCCCTGTTGCCTGTCATGGGGTTTACGAAGAATATAATGAATCCCTTTATTGCCCTGACCCAGTTCGACGCTCATCAAAACACCA
>JAJZEJ010000532.1:3343-4895 GCA_021828635.1 Chloroflexota bacterium | reverse complement strand
TGTTCCACCCATGATGAATGGATGGTAGACCTTGAAGTTAAATGTTAAGAGAAGCGCGTACCAGCGCGATGGGGCGGCCCATGAGGAGTGCCAGGTCTTGATGCTGGGCAAAGTTTTCGGGATCAATATTCGCCAGCGCCGTATCCAGACTCGTAATGAAATTTGCCAGAAAGTCTTTGTTTGACTCTTGCTGTGTTTTTGGATTGATGATGTAGTTCACCATCTGACGTAAATGGGGATTAAGGATATCCTCCACTTTTATATTCTGACTACCCGGTGCCGACTCCCATTGCGCCTGTTCGTTAATGATGCCCAGGAGTGTTCCCTGGTTATCATAGATTTGCAGATTATTGTCCAGATTATTAGGTAGCACCCACCCACAGATAGGTGTTGTGGCAGGATGATCGTTCATTTCCTGCTGATCAGCGTTGGCTGCCAACCAACGGAAGTTGCAGCGAGCGGGTTGTGCCAGGCGTGGAGGTAGCCACACCCAATCGTTGCTGCCTATGCTAGTCATTTGCTCGGTGGTAATTACATTCTCCCACCGCAAGTTTCGTACCTGACCAAAAGTATCAATCAGGCGCAGGTGCAGGATTCTCATGCTCCCGCTGCGAAGCGGATTAAAATCCCACTGCGGTTCGGGCGCACTTTTGCTCTGCCCTTGAACGGCGTCATGAACCGTTTGCGTGAACGATTGATAGTCAGAGAAACCCAGTGGATCGTTGATCTCAAGCTGCAAGGTCTGCTTACGCATGAGCAAGGCTTCATTAAAGCCGCCCAATGACTGAGAGAGGGCGCAAAAACCAGGATCGTTGAGTTTGGCGCTGGCACTCTTCAAATACTCTGTATTGTTCACGGGCGCGTCAGCAAGATAAGCAGCCAGCAAATCTTTGAGCCGATTTTGGGCATAGGATGTCAGGATGGTGGAACCGCTATAGACATCCACAGCTTTAACGAGTGAGCCTTGTCCCGCCAAAAAAGCAAGGTCAGGCTGATTTTCGTGCAGGGCAAAGTTGCTAGTGATGAAATCAGGCTGGTACGTTTCGGTGTCCGCCTGGAGGTTACTCTGATTGCTCAGAGGGAAAACCTCTACTTCCCATTCTAGTAAGAAGGGATTCCAGGGTTGTTGCTGCCATGTGCTGAAACCAACAGAATCACTGGCAGCAGAAGCGATAGCATTGATAGCATCGATACCACTGAGAACAGTTGCAAGCTGCTGAGGGAACAACGTCTGAGCGTTCGCCTCCGTCACCTGCAAAAGCTGGCATGGTAGTGGCGTAGCTTGCATATATCGCTTATTAGGCTGAACTGCCGGGCCAACCATGAGTACAACTGGCTCTCTGGGCTGCCAGTAGCGAGGACCAGCGACAGGTTTCAGCCTATAGACCGGTCGTGTAGATTGCACTCCATTGTTACTAGTGAGTGTGGTCAGTTTCGTCAGTTCTGTTAACAGTGTAGTAATGGCCTGCGCCAGATCGGCGGCTAGAGAAGGTGACATGGAAGCTTTGGCGCTGACAAGCTTGCCGGTTGCATCATAGCCTAACATCAGATG
>JAJZEJ010000532.1:0-3333 GCA_021828635.1 Chloroflexota bacterium | reverse complement strand
TTGAATAGGAGCGAGATCCTTGTCCTCAATATAGTATTTCCCTTCATCAATGTCTGGGTAATCGTCGAGTGAATCTTCGGGCGGATAAGCGCAGAGCATATATTTGTACCAATCGGCGAAAAGCTGTTTGCGCATAGAGATCAATTGCTGGTTCGCCTGATCGTAGGTTTGTTGCAACACATTGAGCATATTCAGTTTTTGCGCAATGACATCGGGTAACGTGATCTCCGATTGCGCCTGAGCATTGATAGCATTGGCGGGCAAAGAAGAATCCGTTTCTGGCGTGATTGTCCAGAGCGTACCACCAGAAGTCGCGGAGAAGCCCTTCTCATGGCGTGCTTCGATAAAAGTGGCCCCGATATCCAATTGCCGGTTTGCCAGACGCGGAGCCAGTTGCAACGCTTCGAGTTGATCTTCGATCTGCGCTTTGTGAGTACTATCAATTGTGCTAGCTAGGTAGGCCGATAAAGCCTCTGTTCCAGTATTGCCAATCGCAAGCGCGACGAGAGCGGGGTCACTTGTCGGCGAAACAGACGTATGAGTAGACGGGTTAAACGTTAAACGGGCATAGCAGAGCATCTGTTGCGGGAACCCCTGGTCCGACGATAGGGTCACTGTCCACTGCAATGTCTGCTCTAGAGCATTTTGCCACTGCTCCAGCGTGGGAGGTGAGCTATTCGCTGCTTGTGCTGTAGTGAAATCATGCACAAAGGTTGTGAGCGGATCTTGTGTGCCATCACTATACCAACCGATCACGTCATACTGTACGCCATCGATAGGGCCGGAAAGATCGCTGTCATAGAAGCCAAAAACGCTGGAGCAGTTAGGATAGAAAGCGGCGAACGTGGGTTCTCCGTAGCCAACCGCTGTCAGTTTCTCCAAGTATTGGGCCTGTGAATCCTGTGCTTGCCAGGAGGTTAAAGGTACTTTACGCCCCTGGTACCGAAAAGGACGATAATGACCCTTTGTCGGATCGGGCATAAATGGAGTGTTGATACTGCCCACCTGATCGCCTTCGCCATCAGGATACAGATAGTCACTCTCGATAACCCATGATTGCTCAATGTTCTTCTGCCTGCGTACAACGAGCCAGCGATTAGGAACGGATGGGAAAATAGTGCCTGCTGGTGTATGTTTTCCTCTAGTAAGCGTGGCAGGCAAGGCCCAATGCAGATGAATACCGGCGCTCAGATACAAATCTTGATCGTCGAAAGGCTTGGAAACGATTGTTTCGCTGATGTTCACGTTGCCAACATTCACATCCTGGCTGCTATCAGTATAAGGCAACTGGCTAAAATCAGCCTTTGCACTGACAACCGCCTGATCTTGCTCAAGAAGCAGAGCATCTAGATGAATGGGAACCATCAATATGCTAGTCAAGTTGCCACTCTTTTCTACTGCCGCGATACAACGTTATCGTTGTTGGCCTTCCCTGTGTTCACTCGTTTATGTGAACTTCTCAATATCTCAAGTGTACTCAGCTTGTGGCACAAATCCATGCGTTAAATAACGTATTGCGGTACGTATCTTAGGAAAAGCAGAGAGGAAGTAGAATGCCATCGGGACTACGTAGAATAACGCAGTCCCGTCTTCTGAGTAAGAAGCAAATAAGTTTAGATGAACCGATGCTCGATAGCATAGCGGGTAGCGGTAGCACGGGTCGTGACGTGAATTTTGCGATAAATCGAGGTGAGATGAGAATTGACAGTACGAGGACTGATGACAAGGCGTTCAGCAATCTGGGCATCGGAATAGCCTTGAGCCAGCAGGCTCAAAACCTCTACTTCTCGCGCACTCAAATCATCAGGGTAGACACTTGCCTTCCGCGCTGCTTGTTTGGGAGGCGCTGTACCCTGTGTCGTGGCCACTTCTTCGGGAGACACTCTCTCACACACAGCTAAAACTTCTTCGAGGGACATAGCACGTCCTTCGGCCCAGAGTTTGGCAAAGACCTGTTCGCCGAAGTAGGTACGCAACGCTATTACTGTACGTTGGTAGGGAATATGCTCGAAAGGTGCCATAGGCAATGCTACTTCTTTACGCAACTTTTCCGCCGCTCCACACAGGCGTACTGCCCAGCTTCTTTGTTCCTGGGCAGCCGCCAGTTGTGCTATGCCTTCCAGACATAACGTGGTAATAAATGACCTGTCATCTATCTCACGTCTGATTGCCAAGCACTCAGCAAAGAGAGCATGTGCAGTATTATAATCACCTTGCGCAGTGACGATTCTGGCTAAGACAGTCAGGCAAGCTCCCGTCTCTCTCCTGTCTGCGCTGTTTCTGAAGAATGCTATAGCCTCACTCATCAGCAGATAGGCAGTTGCCAGGTCGTTCTGGATAAAGGCTAGGCAGCCCAGAACCCAACGCGCTTCCGCCACAATACGTTTATTACCTACCTCTTGAGCAAGCACAATACTCTCATTCAGCAAGGAACGTATCTCAGTTACAGGAAGCGGTTCGCGTGATATGCACAGTAACATGGCCAGTTGGCAGAGTTGGCGAGCGGCATCATGGGTAGCCCCCAGTTCTCGAAAGAGTGCCAGGGACTCTGACAAAAGGCGATATGCTTGCTCGTAGTCTCCCTGGTATTCTGCCAGATAGCCTATGTTACCCAATGAGGAGGCAATGCCTTGCTGATCGCCCAGTTCTCGGAAGAGCGTAAGACCTTCTTCATACAATGTTTGCGCCCTGGGAAGGTTGCCTTGCTGATACGCTATCCAGCCGAGATCACGCAAGCAAGAGGCGCATCTTTGTGTGTCACCCGATGCCTGGCAGAGCGCAAGACTCTGCTCTAATAATGTTCCGGCGCGGCTGTGGTTCCCCAGCATACCAATCAGATTAGCAGCCGTGATGAGAGCTTGCGCTCGTATCTCTGGTGTCACTGCGTCACTCTGTGCTAACGCTCGCTCCATCATGGACCATCCCTCGGAGCGGTATCCCTGCATCGTCCAAAAAGGCTTTAGCAGAATGCCGAGACGCAAGGCCATCTCGATGCGTTGCGCATTGTGGCTCTCACTGTTCTCGTTGTCCTCTTCCAGCATCCAGGCCAGCGCAGCTCGCACATTCTCATAGTCATGTGCCAGTTGCTTGATACCATCTGTTTGTTTCATTGATTCTTCAACCCATTGTAGGAAGAAGGTCGCGTGCGCCCGACGAGCCGCTGCCAGTTCGCCCTTTTCCAGCAAGAGTTCTCGTCCATACTCACGCACGGTTTCCAGCATCGTTAGATATGGCTCCTCCGCCGTCTCCTCTTGACTAGGCGGTTGCAACAAACTCTTATTCACGAGTGAATCTATACCTTCGAGAACTACTCCCATCCCTGTATCACCACTC
>JAJZEJ010000288.1 GCA_021828635.1 Chloroflexota bacterium | reverse complement strand
CATCAAGTTGAGCTGCCTCCCACAATGATGGCGGGAGTGAGAGAAAGAACTGGCGTAGCAAGAAAATACCCGAAATGCTGACGCCGAAAGGGATAATCTGTGCTTGATAGGTATCAATCCAGCCCAGCGTCGAGGTGATGAGATAGCTGGGAATCAGCGTGGCCTCAGCGGGAATCATGATCAGGGCCAGGATAGCTAGAAAAAGGATGTGTTTGCCAGGGAATTTGAGCATACCAAAGGCGTATGCCGCCAAAAGTGATGTTACCACGGCGAGCGCGACTGTGCAGGCTGAGATAAAGATGCTATTCAAGAAGTAGCGTACCCAGGGAGCCATGCTCCAGGCGCGAGCGTAGTTAGCCCAGACCCAATCGGGCGTAAAATGTGGAATGGTTGAGAGAGCGTTATGGGTGGTTTCCAGCGATGTGACGAACATCCAGTAGAAAGGAAAGAGAGCCACGACAGAGGCGATTACTACTACTCCATAACGTAGAGTCAGGCGCGGCCACATGCGTAGATGTTTGAGCGTTTTGGGTTGTAGACGGGTGGTAGACATAAGAGTAGCGCCCTCCTTAGTAGGCCATATCCGCACTATTACGACGTGTGAGTAGGAGTTGTCCGACGGCAACAGTAAAAACGATCAGGAAGATGATGACCGAGATAGCGGCTCCCAGACCGTCATGTGAGTTCGTCGAAAAGGCTTCTGAGAAGAGGTAGAGGCCCAACGTGCGTGCGGCATTGTTCGGGCCACCCTCAGCGCCTACGAAGAGGAAGACGGGCTGGAACATCTTAAAAGCTTCAATCGTGTCAAGTAACAGGACAACGAGCGTGATTGGCATCAGCAAGGGCCAGGTGATAAAGCGAAAAACCTGCCAACTATTGGCTCCATCGACCCGTGCGGCCTCAGCCAGCGAGGGCGCTATATTGGTCAGGCCAGCCATGAAGAGAACGACGCTAAAACCGGCATATTTCCAGGTTGTATAGAAAATGATGCTAGCCAGCGCCCAATGAGGATTGCCGAGCCAGTCGATAGGTTTGACGTGGAAGAAATAGAGAATGCCATTAAACAGTCCGTGATAGTTATCGAACATCCAGTACCAGATCGAGGTTGTGGCAACTAGTGGAGTGATAAAGGGTGTGAAGATCGCCAAGCGCCAGAAAGCTTTAGCGCGAATGCCCGACATCAAGATGATAGCTAGGAAAAGCGATAAGAAGAGCATCAATGGAACAGAGATCACTACGTAGAGTAGCGTCACCTGGAGTGATTGCCAGAAATCCGGCGAATGTAACAAAAAATCGTAGTTGCTCAGACCAGCGAAAGGTTGAGCGCCATGAATTAAGAAGTTCCATTTGAACAGACTGATGTAAAAGACGTAAATAGATGGCGCATAGGAAAAAACACCCAGAATAACAAAGGCAGGCAAAATATAAAGATACGCCTGGCCCTTTGAAAACCAGCGTTGCAGACGGCGGGAAAAGGGCGGAGAGACAGTGGCAGGCTGTGTCGTCGTTGGTATCGTCAGATCGCGTTCCATCGGTTCTCCTCATCATGAAATGCACATGCTATCTTATAATAGCTGTACGGTATTAAGAGAGCATAATCGAGAGGCTAACAGGTTGTTAAGATTGCTGTAGGGGTGTGTTCATCACATCCCTACAGGTTGAGTTACATTCGCATATTATTATATCCTCAAAATGTTGGTGATATGATGGGTGGGGTTGGCCAATGCCATATGCTATACTTTCAATGGAGTGAAATTGCCCCTTATTTTGGCTGGATAGGAGCTATTTATGCCTGTTTCTATCACCGGTTCCAGGGCTGTTTACGAGGCACTGAAAGCCTGCGAGGTCACACTTGTTCCTGCTGTGCCGGAGACATGGCTGGTGCATGTCGTGCGCTATATCGAGGAAGACGCGGCGATGACGCTGGTGCGGCTGGCGAAGGAAGAGGAGGGCATCGCGGTGGCGGCGGGAGCGCACCTGGCCGGAGTCAACTCGGCGCTGATTATGCAGAATCATGGCTTGCTGGCCTCTATCAACCCCATTGTTTCGCTGGCCTTCCTGTACAAAATTCCCCTGTTGATGCTCATCAGCTATCGCGGCGATTTCGGCGAGCGCGATCCCTGGCAGACGCAGGGTGGCTTGATGACCGAGCCGGTTCTGCGTGCGCTGAATATTCCCTTCCGCTACCTGACCAGTGCCGCCGATGCTCGACGGGTCATCAGCGAGGCGCAAGCATTGTCGAATGCTGCCTTGCACCCAGTGGCTGTCTTGTTGTCACGTGAACTGCTGTGGGAGGACTGACTTATGTTACGTTCCGATGCCCTGGCGGCCATTTATGCAGAACTGGCACCACATATCGTTGTGACAATCATGGGCGCGGTGGCCGCCGAACTCTATGCGCTCGGCCATCAGCCGCATTTTTTTTACCTTGAGCATTCGATGGGCCTGGCTTCGTCGTTGGGGCTTGGCGTGGCGCTTTCATTACCATATGAGCAGGTTATTGTGCTGGATGGCGATGGTTCATTGCTGATGAACCTGGGAACGCTTAGCACAATGGCGAATCATAAGCCGCGTAACCTGCTGCACATCGTCTTTGACAACGCGAGTTTTCTCTCGGTGGGCGGCTATCCAACGGCGACGGCCAGTGGCACTGATCTGGCTGGTATCGCCCGTGCTTCTGGCATTCCCTTTGTCATACAAGCCAACACGCTGGCCGAGTTCAAGGATGCGGTGAAAAAAGCTCTGGCAAGCAACACGCTCGCCACGCTGGTGGCCCGTGTTGAGCCAGTTGGTCCGGCCTCGTTCCACATGGACCTGCCCTTGTTGGAGAATCGCTTCCAGTTCAAACGCGCACTGGAAGCCATGCGCCGCCGTCATAGCAATATATCATAACATCCGTAGGGGCGTGATTCATCACGCCCTGTAAGCGGATCGACGAGCAGGCAGGGCGTGATGAATCACGCCCCTACGAGCAAGATAGCATTGTATTTCAGAGAGGAGAATATATGAGCATTGGAGCCAATCTATTAACACAAGTCGTACAAGCATTGGATAGCGGCGAGTTGCGCGTGATTGATTTGACCACGCCGCTGGGGCCGGAGACGCCGGTGATTGACCTGCCGCCGATGTTCGCGCAGTCGCCGGGGCTGACATTGAGCGAGGTTTCGCGCTATGATGAGCATGGTCCGGCCTGGTACTGGAATGTTATGCACCTGGGCGAGCATACAGGCACGCATTTTGACGCACCAGTTCACTGGATTACTGGTAAAGACCTGCCTGATAACACCACCGATGCAATTCCTCCTCGCAAGTTTATCGGTCCGGCTTGCGTGATCGATGTGACGGCGGATGTGCAACAATCAGAGGATTTTCTGCTGACGATTGAGCGTGTCGAAGCCTGGGAGGCGACCTATGGACGCATTCCGGCAGGTGCGTGGGTACTACTACATACCGGATGGAGCAAGCGCACCAGCAAAGCCGAGTTTTTGAACGCAAAGGAGGATGGAGCGCACAGTCCGGGTTTCCATAAGACCTGCTCGGAGTTTCTGGCGAAAGAGCGTGATGTGCTGGGTGTGGGAGTCGAGACGGTTGGCACTGATGCGGGGCAGGCAGGCACCTTCGAGCCGCCATTTCCTAATCACTCCACCATGCACGGCAATGGCAAATTTGGCATTACCAGCCTCATCAACCTGGAGCTATTGCCACCCACGGGCGCGATTGTGATTGCCGCACCGCTCAAGATTGTCGATGGCTCCGGTAGTCCGTTGCGCGTGATTGCTATTACACCTGCATTATAAGAATTTTGCGCAAGAAAAAGTACCCGTGGCAATTGTCACGGGTACTTTTTTTCTTGCGTAAAATTAGCCCAACGCTTCGCGTCCGACTTCTTTTGGCTCGACGATAGCCGCTTCGTAATCCGATGCTGAAGTTTCGTCCATACCACGCTTCGCGCCAATGGCCTGGAAAACGGGGGTCAGGACAACACACAGGACGACGTTAATGAGGAGAGACCAGACAGCAGCATACATCGAGATGCCACCAAAGGCGTAGATGGTTGAGACTGCTTTGGCCGCGCCGCTGATAATACCGGAGAATGCCATCAGTGTGCCAACGATCATGCCAGCAGCCCAGCCGATCAGCATAGCCCAGCGATTGAACCAGTTGGAGAACAGCCCGATGAAGACTGGGGGTAATGTCTGGATAATCCATACACCACCCAGGAGCTGGAACTGGATAATCTCAGGAGTGGGTACGAAGAGGATGAAGAGCAGAGCGCCAAGTTTGACGACTAAGGAGACAAGTTTGGCGACCTGTGCTTCTTCCCTCGATGTGGCGTTCGGACGGAAGTAGTCCTTGTAAATGTTGCGCGTGAAGAGGTTGGCGGCGGCAATCGACATCACGGCTGCCGGAACCAGCGCCCCGATGGCGATGGCGGCGAAAGCAAAGCCGATGAACCAGGATGGGAAGAGCGAGACAATCAGAGCGACGACCGCGCCATTGCCCGTGGCAGGGACCTTAGGCAGAGCCAGCGCCATATAGCCAAGCAGAGCTAGCAAGCCGAGCATCAGCGAATAGATGGGCAGCAGAGCCGTGTTGCGCTTCACGACGGTGCGACTGTTGCTACTCAATGTGCTGGTGAGTGCATGTGGATAGAGGAAGAGGGCAAAGGCTGAACCGAAAGCCAGCGTCGAATAGGCCAGGAAGGCTTTCGCTGGCAACACCTCGCCGCCGAAGAGCGGGAAGCCTGCCTTATTGGCCTTCACATAGGTACTCGCAGCTGAGAAGATGTGCGCAAAGCCGCCGAGGCGCATCGGAATGTAGATAATGGCGACCAGCACGACGAGCAGAACCATGATGTCCTTGACCATTGCAATCATGGCGGGCGCACGCAGACCACTGGTATAGGT
>JAJZEJ010000456.1 GCA_021828635.1 Chloroflexota bacterium | reverse complement strand
TGGTAATTTCCCGTGAGTCTCACTTTTACACATAAAAGCGAAATGGAGAGCTACAGACTATGGCAGAAACATCATCAACGGGGCGCACTATTCATATTCATCGCCATCAGTGGCATCTGGCGTGGGATCACAGCATTCCACCTATCGCCACTATTCAGTCGGGCGAGATGCTGAGTTTCGATCTACTAGAGGCTTCGTGCGGCCAAATTGGGCCGGATAGCACGGTTGAGGCCATTCGCACGCTGGATTTCTCGCGTGTTGATCAGGTCAACGGGCCTATTTACATACAAGGTGCCGCACCAGGGGATACGTTGGAGGTCGAGTTTCTTGATCTGCAACCGGGCGCATGGGGCTGGACCGCTATTATCCCCGGCTTTGGCCTGTTAGCTGATGAATTTCCTGAACCAGCACTCAAAATCTGGCAACTCGACGGCGGAGCCGATGGCTGGGCTGAGTTCGCCCCAGGTATCCGCATTCCGCTCGCACCGTTCTGTGGTGAGATTGGTCTGGCTCCTGGCGCGGACGGTGCGCTCTCGACCATTCCACCCTATCGACACGGTGGCAACATGGACACGAAGCACCTGACACGCGGCGCGAAATTGTATTTGCCAGTAGAAGTAGATGGTGCGCTCTTCTCTATTGGCGATGGTCACGCCGCACAAGGCGATGGCGAGGTATGCGGTACCGCCATTGAAGCACCCATGCAGGCTACGGTTCGGCTCACTGTGCGCAAAGATCTTCAAGTGCCAGAGCCACAATTTCTCACCGCTGGCCCACTGGTGGCACGCACCAATACCGCACCTTACTACGCCACCGATGGCATTGGGCCGGACCTGCTAGAGGCGGCGAAAAATGCGATACGGCATATGATCGACTATTTGCAGCGCACCCGTGGCCTGTCGCGTACCGATGCCTACATACTCTGTAGCGTCGCCGCCGACCTGAAAATCTGCGAGATCGTAGATGCACCTCACTGGGTTGTTAGCGCCTGCCTGCCGCTCAGTATTTTCTTATAGCCATAAAATACATGTCTACGTTCTAAAGGCTTCTCTGGTGGCATCGATAGATCGACCTACCGATGCCACCAGAGAAGCCTTTTTTTTCGCTCAGAGACCGGTCATTCGCTCTAGATGTTCAGGGTACCGAGCGCCTTGCACCGTGATCTTCGAGGCGGCGCTCTCGATTTCGCGGAGATCATCGGGCGAGAGATTGACGGCAACGGCTCCGATGTTCTCGTCCAGTCGCTCCAGTTTGCGGGAGCCTGGGATAGGAACTATCCACGGCTTCTGAGCCAGCAGCCAAGCGAGCGCAATCTGAGCTGGTGTTGCTCCCTTTTGTTCTCCGATTCTGGCAAGCAGATCAATGACCACCCGGTTTACTATGCGTGCCTCCGGCGTATAGCGAGGGAGGCGGCTGCGGATATCAACATTGGCGAAGGTCGTGTGTTCATCGATCTTTCCCGTAAGATAGCCCCTGCCCAGAGGACTGTAGGGAACGAAGCCGATACCCAGTTCCTCGCATGCAGGTAGCACGTCCTCCTCAACGGTTCTCCACCACAACGAGTATTCGCTCTGAACTGCCGTGACTGGCTGGACTGCGTGAGCGCGACGGATGGTTTCTGCTCCTGCTTCAGAAAGGCCGAAGTGCTTCACCTTCCCTTCCTCAATCAGGTTCTTCACCGCTCCCGCCACGTCTTCGATGGGTATGTTCGGATCCACGCGATGTTGATAGAGCAGATCGATGGCTTCGACCCTGAGCCGTTTGAGTGAACCCTCGGTCATCTGTTTGATGTGTTCAGGCCGACTAGAGAGGCCCATGTTCTCTCCAGTGGACCCAAATTTATACCCGAATTTGGTGGCGATCACCACTTGCTCGCGGACGGGAGCGAGTGCTTCGCCCACCAGTTCTTCATTGGTGAACGGACCGTAGACCTGGGCGGTGTCGAAAAAGGTTATGCCGCGTTCGACTGCCAACCGCAGAAGTCGGATCATCTCCTGCTTGTCGGGAAGCGGGCTTTCATCATGACTCATTCTCATACAACCAAGCCCGAGGGCCGACACTTCCAGGTTCTTGTTTCCCAATGTGCGTTTCTGCATGCGTCTTGTCTCCTGTCTTTACGTTCCAGAAATGAGGGCTGGACAGATTAACACGTTAGTGCGGCTTTGTCTCTTCTTGAAGAAAAGTCTAGCTTGCCTGCAAAAGCAGAGAGGCATGTGTTCTGTCTGGAAGGTATTATAGATGCCCATACACACACAGTGGTAGAATGATTGTGGAAAATGATTGGCAAATCCTGCAAATCTTCACGATGAGCGATGACGAAAGAAGAGGTTCCTATGGAGATGAAAAACGATCAGCAGGTACAACGTATGCATGCCAACCGCGAGGAACTGGCTGAGTTCATTGCATGGGCCATCCGCGAAGATGGAACCTTTCAGCCCCTTAAAGGACTTTACCTCTCTCGCACCTCGGTGCCTCTCAAGCGGGTTCACAGCGTGGTCGAGCCATCTGTGTGCGTAATTGCCCAGGGCAGCAAAGAGGTTTTGTTGGGTGAGAGCCGCTACCACTACGACCCCTTACACTATCTGCTCACTACCATTGAGCTACCCCGTGTCAGTCAGGTTCTCGAAGCATCTAAGGAGAGGCCCTACCTCGCTGTACGCCTGGAACTCGCTCCCGCTCTCGTCAGTTCGGTCATGATTGAAGCCTCTGGCTCCTTATCCAGAGAGCGTGCCGAGGTGAGGGCCATTGATGTCAGCCCGGTGGATGGCAACCTGCTCAACGCCTTCGTGCGTCTCGTCCGGCTCCTGGATTCTCCTGCCGACGCGCAGATCCTGATGCCGCTGATTACACGGGAAATTATCTATCGACTCCTGATGGGAGAGCAAGGCGCTCGGCTCTGTCACTTGGTGATGGAGGGAGGCTACGCTCCTCACATCGCAACAGCGGTCAAGCGACTCCGTCAAGACTTCGACCAGCCACTGAGAATCGAGCAACTCGCACAAGAACTCGGCATGAGCGTTTCGGGATTCCACCACCACTTCAAGGCCGTCACCGCGATGAGCCCCTTGCAATTTCAGAAACGGTTGCGCCTGCAGGAGGCCCGTCGTCTGATGCTGAGTGAAGATCTCGATGCGGTAAGTGCTGCCTATCGCGTGGGGTATCAGGACGCTTCACACTTCAATCGGGAGTACAAAAGCCTCTTCGGTGTCCCACCGATGCGTGACGTGCAACGGTTGCGGGAAGAGACCCTGGCAATCGCTAGCCGATGACCCAGTTTACTACGTTCTTGCGGGTGCTATGCGATGGATGCCAGATATCTGGGTGGTTTCTGTGATATGATATTTCTCGGAATGCTACGTTGTTCGAGTGTTGGTTAGTCGATGCTTCTGACATGTTTATTGGGAAGGGAGATACGTTGTGTCCGAAAATATGCCCCCATATATACCGCCGCCACCTTCATATCCGCCACCGCCGCCGCTGCCGCAAAAGATGCCGCGTCGTGGTTGGGGATGGTTGCGCACTTTAGTAGTAGGCATCGTTCTCTTCATTATCACAACTATTGTCATGTTCGTTACGCAGAACATCAACCTCTACCCCACCGTTATTCTGATTGGCAATTTTCTCGTACCGGTCGTCTTTGTGGCCTTCTTGTATGACCACCAGCACGTGAGTAGTGTCAAGCCAGAGACGATAGCAGTCAGCTTCTGTGTTGGTGGCATTCTAGGCGTGCTTGGTGCTTCGATTTTCGAGTCCTTGCTGCTACCTACACCAACTGGTCCTAGTCAAGGTCTTTCGTTAGGTAGTGCCATGCTAGTAGGATTGATAGAAGAGGGTTGTAAGATTGTGGCTGTCATGTTTTTGGCGCGTCGCTGGAATCATTCATCAGAGATGGATGGCTTGCTATTGGGCGGAGCCGTCGGCATGGGTTTCGCTGCTCTGGAAAGCACCGGCTATGCTTTCACAGCGTTGCTACTCAGTCACGGCCTCATTACCAGTTCGATTGTAGAGACGGTCATCCGTGGCCTGCTGGCTCCCTTTGGTCATGGCACGTGGACGGCGATTCTGGGCGCGGTCTTGTTCCGTGAGAGCAAATCAAACCGCTTCCGCATCACTATTCCCGTCATTCTAACCTACCTCTTTGTTTCTGTATTGCATGCAGGTTGGGATGGCCTGCCACAGACGGTCTACTTCGTTATCCCTCCTGGCATACCCATCTCGCTAGCCGTAATAGTGATAAGTGTTATTGGCATTACTGGTCTAGTCGTTGTGTATCGGCAAGCGATGCGGCGCATCCGACAATCGGGTACCTTGACGCTGTAATGCTTTTTTATGGTGCGGGGTGTTGCGGTAAAACTACAGCCAGTATTATCGGCAGGAGAACGATGCAGGCGCTACCTAGTAGGGTCCACAGTGTCGCGGTACAACGTGCGGCTAACCCGTCGCGTCGCCACATCGTCACCTGCCGCAGTACGATCACTAGAGAGGTGACGTAGATCAGCACTGTTAGGAGCAGGCAAGCTAGCAAGGTGATGAGTGCGTCGTGTTGCCAGACAAAAAATCCCTCGGCTCTAAAGCTTTGGCGTACCAGAGCTGTCAGAATAATGCTAACGACGATGAGGCCGCCCAAAAACAGCAGCGGTACCAGACCAGAAAGGATGCCGTAGAGTATTTCGCCGTGATTGCTAGTGCGGGTTTTCTGTTGAGCAATGGGTAGGACCATTCTATCACCTTCCTCGTTTAGCTGGTAGCACTTGTATCAGGGCCGACAGCTTGGGTATAAAAGGCTACTACGCGCCTGACATATGCCTGACCTAGTACCACGAAGGCACGAGCGTGCATGGCTTTTGGCACCAGCCATGTTTGCACGTGGGCATCGGGTGCTGAGCGGGCTGCTGCCGCCAATTGATAGA
>JAJZEJ010000719.1 GCA_021828635.1 Chloroflexota bacterium | reverse complement strand
ACTGGCCTTTAACCGCAACGTGGAACGCGAATACGAGCGCAATAGCGAACGCTATGCCCTGTTGCGCTGGGGCCAGCAAGCCTTCCACAACTTCCGTGTTGTGCCGCCAGGAACCGGCATCTGCCATCAGGTGAACCTGGAATATCTGGCTTCCGTCGTCATGACCAAGCAAGCAAACGGGGAGACGCTGGCCTATCCCGATACGCTGATCGGCACCGACTCGCACACGACAATGATTAATGGCCTGGGTGTTCTCGGCTGGGGCGTCGGCGGCATCGAGGCCGAGGCCGTGCTACTCGGTCAGCCTCTCTACCTACTCACGCCAGAGGTCGTCGGCATGCGCCTGACCGGCTCGCTACCAGAAGGTGCAACCGCAACCGACCTGGTACTGACCGTAACACAGATACTGCGCAAACGTGGCGTCGTCGGCAAGTTCGTCGAGTTCACCGGTCCCGGTTTGAGCCAACTGGCGCTGGCTGACCGCGCGACGATTGCCAATATGTCGCCAGAGTTCGGCGCGACCTCAACCTTCTTTCCCGTTGATGCCGAAACGCTACGCTATCTGCGCGAGACCGGACGCGGGACACAACTAGTCGAACGCTACACAAAAGCTCAGAGTCTCTTCCGCACCGATGACACACCAGAGCCACAATTCGACAACCTGCTCGAACTACGCCTCGAAACCATCGAGCCAAGTCTGGCTGGCCCACGCCGTCCACAAGACCGTGTGCTGATGAGAGACCTGGGCAAGTCCTTCCGCGCCGCTTATCCTGAGCGTTTCCAGAACGGCACCACCAAGCAGGAAGCCGACAAGATGGTCAGCGAGGGCGACCGCACCAATGGTAGCAGCGTGCATGGACAGCCGAAAATCGGTGATACACTGGTTGAGATCGGCGGTATGCAGACATATGTGGGCAATGGTTCGGTAGCGATTGCCGCCATCACCAGTTGCACCAACACCTCGAACCCTTCAGTGATGATCGCGGCTGGCCTGCTGGCAAAACACGCCGTCGAGCGCGGCCTCTCGGTCAAGCCAAGCGTCAAAACCTCGCTAGCTCCCGGCTCACGCGCCGTGATTGACTACCTGACCAAAGCCGATCTAGTATCCTACCTTGAGGCACTGCGCTTCCACCTCGTCGGTTTTGGATGTACAACGTGTATCGCCGAGGGAACGCCAATACTACTTGCCAACGGCACCGCACGGCGCATTGAACAGATGCCGCGTGCTGGCGGAGCAACACTATTTGCTCCCACTGCGGACGGCAGGCTGGGTACAGCGATGCAGGCTGAAATGATGATCCAGGGAGAGCGTGAGTGTGTCTCGCTCGTCATGCAAGATGGACGCACATTGATCTGCACCCCTGACCATGAGATACTCTGCGCCGACGGTCGCTGGGTACGCGCTGACCAGCTCGTACTGGGCCAGGATCGCATCGTAGTTGGCCTTGAGGCACCACTGGACGAGCCGGATGACGACGAAGTTGCGTACACGCTACACGTGGGCAATCTGACATTCACGATAGACACACCACATGAACGTCTGCGCACACTGGCTTTCGCACGGCTGCTCGGCCACCTGCTAAGCGATGGCTCAATTAGCCTCTTAGGGCAAGGCCGGATGCACGTTGGGCAGGCAATGGATTGTGAGGCAGTTCTCGACGATATTGAACTGCTTACCAACCGGCGACCTTCTGCAATGCGTTACGACGAGAGAAAGTGGACTATTGTGCTGCCAAAGCCGCTCACGGATGCCATCAGCACATTACCCGGCGTGCGCACAGGGCGACGTATTCAGCAGATACCGACGTTGCCGACATTCGTGTTGGATGAAAACTGCCCACTCGCAGTAGTGCGCGAGTTCCTGGGTGGACTCTTCGGGGCCGATGGTCATGCACCTGTCTTGCATCGTTGGGGCAAAAGCGAGGCACAGGCAACGCTTGAACCACCTGCTTATTCCCAAAGCACTATACCAGAGCATGTGAAGACGCTCAAGCAGGTTATGAACGATGTGATCCGTCTTCTAGCACGCTGCGGGGTAAAAGCCAATGGAGCCAACATCTACGCATATCCTACACGCCACGCAACCTCCTCGTATAAGGCTGCACAGGATGGTATGCCTCGAGTGGAGGTTCGCCTGGAACTGCCAGATGGCCTCTCGTTCGTGGAGCGCGTAGGATTTCGCTATTGCATGGACAAGGCTCTGCGAGCCAGCGCAGCGGCGGTATACTGGCGTCTGATAGATCAGATTCATCAGCAACGCCTCTGGATGTCGAACCGCCTTGAGGAGTTACACCAGACAGACTACGCGCTATCATTCTCGCACGCACGCAAGCGAGCAGCCGTGGAACTGATGGAACGCGAGGCAGTCGTCTCCCCCCACTATGCACTATTGGAGGGTTACGACCGCTTTTCGCGGCTACCACAACCGACAGCACGCAGGTTCCAGCCACTGCACAGAGATTCCTCCGACTTTCCGTCGCCTGTCGAATTATTCAGCGAGATTGGCGCACGGGAGTGGTTTGCACTATTGCGCTCACGGGCCGATGCAGAGACTTCAAAACGCTACTGCGTAGAGAAAGAGGCACGTACACTGCCGACACTTGCGCTCCAGGTAGTCGAACGACGACCAGCAGGCAAACGGGCAGTGTTCGATTTAGCGGTGAATGATCTCCATGCCTTCGTGGCAGGCACAGTAGCGGTCCACAATTGCATCGGCAATAGCGGTCCCTTGCCAGAGCCGGTCGCGGCAGCGGTGCAGGAGAATGATCTGGTAGTAGCGGCTGTGCTAAGTGGCAACCGCAACTTTGAGGGGCGTATCCACCCCCAAGTACGCGCCAGCTTCCTGGCCTCGCCACCACTCGTCGTCGCCTATGCGCTCGCCGGTACCGTCGATATCGACCTGACGAACGAGCCAATCGGCACGGATGTCAATGGTGATGCAGTCTACCTGCGTGATCTCTGGCCCAGCCAGCAAGAGATCCGCGACATGGTAGCAAAGACGGTCACACCCGAAATCTTCGCTAGCAACTATGCCAGCGTCTTCGAGGGCGATGAACATTGGCAAGCGTTGAGCAACTCGACAGGCCCAATTTTCGAGTGGGATGCCAACTCGACCTACATTCAGGAGCCACCCTTCTTTATCGGCATGTCTCAGGAACCAGAGCCGGTGAAGGACATTCGCGGTGCGCGTGTGCTGGCAATGTTGGACGATTCTATCACCACCGACCACATCTCGCCCGCCGGTAGCTTCTCAGCCGAGAGTCCCTCCGGTCGCTATCTGATGGAACACGGAGTGCAGAAACGCGACTTCAACACCTATGGTGCGCGACGCGGCAATCACGAGGTAATGATGCGCGGCACCTTCGGTAATATTCGCCTGCGCAACCGTCTGGTGGAAGGCAAAGAGGGCTACTACACGCTTCATCTGCCTGATGGGACACTAACTACCATCTACGAAGCCTCCATGCAGTAACAGCAAGAGGGGACACCACTTGTGCTTATCGCTGGTAAGGAATACGGTTCCGGTAGCTCACGTGACTGGACCGCGAAGGGTCCACAATTGCTGGGTGTGCGTGCTGCTATTGCCGAAAGCTTTGAGCGTATCCATCGCAGCAATCTGGTCGGCATGGGCATCTTGCCTTTGCAGTTCAAGGATGGTCAGAGCAAAGAGTCGCTGAAATTGACCGGTCACGAGGTCTACGACATTGTTGGATTGGGACAAGGTTTGAAACCACACCAGGATGTGGCCGTCAAAGTGACACGCGAGGATGGCTCAAGCTTCACCTTCCAGACACTAGCCCGCCTGGATAGCGCCATCGATGTCGTCTATTATCAGAATGGCGGTATCCTGCAAACCGTGCTGCGGAAGCTGATGCAAAATTAGTTTAACTATACCCGATCAACCATGCAAATAGATATTATGCATATAATACCCGTTTGCATGGCACCCACAAGGGGTGTCACTACATATAGGGATTGCTCAAAACACATGCTATATGTAGTAACGCCCCTTATGGGTGCCATGAGGAAACAATTTCCCCTTACGATGCTCTATTTCCCTCTTCCTCAACCTGTGATAGCCATAACGTCTACAAATTCTTGTGTTTTATTGACATGTTCCTATGAGCTTATTTATAGTAGTTGTACTTATGGCACACCCTTCGTTCAACAAACATATACAACATTCATAGAGAATATGTTTCAAATAGAGGTGAAGAAGTGGATCAAGGCAACGACTATGTTGGGAAGCAGATTGGCAACTATCGCATTCTTGAAAAACTAGCCAGTGGCTCTTACGGCTGTGTCTATAAAGCTCAACATATTTTTATGAACTCTCGCATCGTAGCCCTCAAAATTCTCTCCGCACATGCTATCCAGGATACGCAAAGTTTTTTGAATGAAGCGCGACTGTTAGAGACACTCAAAGATTCACACATCTTGCGTATTCTAGACGCCGGTGTTACGGATGATACTGCCTATCTGGTGGTGGAATATGCACCTAACGGCTCCCTACGTGACCGCCTCAACCAGGTTGGTCGCCGTCCAACGCCTACTGACGAAGCTCTGACCATTCTCAGGCAAGTTGGCAAAGCACTTCAATGCGCACACAAAAAAAACATTATTCACCGCGATCTCAAACCTGAAAATATCTTATTTAACGCTGCGGGTAACGCCGTGCTGGGTGATTTCGGTATTGCAACGATGCTTGAAACCGCCAGTGTCAAACCGGTCAGTGCGGCTGGCACACCTGCCTATATGGCTCCTGAGCAATTTCAGAGCAAAGCGTGCAAAGAAAGTGATCAATATGCACTGGGCTGCATCGCTTACGAGCTTTTCACCGGTCGTCGTCCATTCAGCGCCGACAACTATTTCGCAATGGCCATGAAGCATTCGATGAATCAACCACTCCCTCCTTCACAGCATAACCGTTCT
>JAJZEJ010000615.1 GCA_021828635.1 Chloroflexota bacterium | reverse complement strand
GATCTAACAGCAACAGTGTCTTGCTGCCGCGAAAATCAGAGAGATTAACTCTTTTTCCATCAAGATTGGGCAAGGTGAACGAAGGTGCCGTCTCGCCTTGTCCCGGTTGCGCTGGCTGGCTGGGGACCGGTGTAAGTGTGCCATTGGCCGAGGGGGTAGCGCCCGCCAGTGCGAGAACCGCCGGTGCGCCAATCGCCACCTCTGAGGCCACGCGCCCTTGTGCATCAAGAAGCAACGCCATTGGTGTGCCACCGATGCCAAACAAGCCTCCCACGCTCATGTTATTCTGATCGAGCAGGACGGGAGCGCGTAACCCCAGCGCCCTATTCGTGTCAACCTCACCTGCCGAGACGACGAGCAACCTGGGCGCACCCGTTGGCGGGTTGGCCTCCCACGCCTTCAAGTCGTCGAGCATGCGCTGGCAGAAACCGCAGCCAGGATTCCAGAAGAGCAACAGCGTTCGGCTGCCGCGAAATTCTGTGAGACTGACCTGTCGCCCAGTCAGATCAGGGAGGCGAAAGGTCGGTGCAACACTCCCGATTTGGGGTCTACCGGCTGGTTGCGAGGGCTGTGAGGGCTGCGAGGGCTGTGGCATACTGGGAATCACCTCTTTGGGAGCTACGACCATCGGCAGTGAGGCAGGAACACCGTTTGCTCCATTGCCATTACTATTTGAAGAGGGTGCAGCAGGCACGGAACGTAGCGCGGGCAAACCCACGGCCTGGGCGACCAATGCGCGAATTGCATCAGCTCCCTGAGCCAGTGGACTACTAATTGTGCCATCAGGACGGATCAGCACCGCACCAGGAGTGCCATTGCACTGGTAGGCTTCGGCTACCTCACGGTCCTTCTGCAAGAGAACCTGCGTGATGCCATGCTCACGCGACTTGGCGCGATTGACTTCAGGAGTTCCACGACTAATGAGGGCCAGATTGAGCTTGCTAACGTAATCATGTTGCCAGCGCCCAACCTCCGGCATCAGCGCATTGCAGGGACCGCACCCAGGATCTGAGAAGAGTAGCACCAATGGTTTCTCCGCCGCACGCAAGAACTCCAGTGTGATGGTCTCACCATACAGTCCTGTGAGCGCGAAGGCTGGAGCAGGCGAGCCAACCGGTAAACCCAGAGGTGGCGGCGGGGTCGCGGGAGCAGCAGGGGCAGTGACAGTGGAGCTGGGCAAAGCGGTAGCCGCCGCCTCGAATCGTTCCTCCAAACCCTCAATACGCAAGAGCAAGCGGCCTTGTTGGCGTAACATCTCCAGCATGAGCCAACCCATACCCAGGAGCAACACCACAATCAGCACCACCACGATGCTTTCGACACGTTGCGTCACGGAGAGCAAACCGAACCAGTTGACCGCGCTGAGACCGGCGTTTTTCCAGCCAAAGGCGATGACAAAAGCAGCGACCGCTGCCAACAGCAGGTTGCGCACAAGGGTAGACCAGCCGACCGGGGCGGAGTAGAGTTGCCCAAAACAGTGGCAATCTGGCGTGCGCCCACGAACCAAGCTGGCACTGATGCCGACTACGAAAAGTAGCAGCAAGGCACAGGCTCCAATCGCCGCCCACCAGGCTGAAAGCAAGGGAAGGAGTGCGAGCGCCACAACTAGTTCTGCCAGGGGAAGGAATATTCCTAACGGTCTAGCCAGTGAGACCGGCACGCCAAAATCGGCGACAGCCTTTTGAGAACCGGCCAGATCGGCAAGTTTTGCCAACCCAGCGACCAGGAAGACGATAAAGAGCAGTAATCTTGCGACAAGTAGGGCAATAGCCATAAATACCTCTCCTCAGTTTAGAAATATCAAATAGACGGTTGCTTGGTAAATAACAAGAAATAAAACTATTTCTAGTGAGCAACTAGAAATATAGGCGTTTAATACGAAAAAATTAGTAGAAGTGATTATCGTTGAGATAACACAGCATACGTTGGATATAAAGGTGCAGCTCTTTCTATGCATGAGTGGTAGCACAAAAAAATGCTATTCGATTTCCGCAAAGAATAGCTTTATAGGAATGATGCAACTTACCTACAAGGAAGCTAATAGCAACCCTGAAAAGCAGTATACTTGACCTTAATGAAAAAATCAAGGGAATTTGTGCCAATATTGGCAACATAAGAAAATTTTTTTTGTAACTTAATATTAGAGAAAGAGATACTTAGATAGACATATTCTCGTGAACGTATGAAGTATTGGGAAGTTTCCTTAAAATTCGTGTGAGTAATAAGTTAAAGAAAACTTTTCATATAAATTGTCAATAAAATCAGACCTTTACAACATACGATCTTCTATGGTATAGTCGAAATGTTGCTCATTGTTTGCAGGCAATGGTATAGATGAAAAAGGAGAACAGGTATGCTTCCTGGTTTTCATGGCATTGATTTAATCGTGATATTTGTCGTTGTTTTGCTGGTTTTTGGTCCCAAACAGTTACCTAAATTGGGAGCGGCAGCCGCTAAATCTCTACGTGAGTTTCGGAAGAGTGCGCATGAGCTGGATACGCCTGAAGGTGAGGCTACGCAACCTGTGTTAATTTCAAAGGCCAATGTGCAGGATTCCGAGAAAGAAAAGGTGAAGAAAGCAGATGGGGCAACGTAGCTCAGCAAGCATTGATCTTGTGAAGTAGAAGTTCTGGCTGATGCATAGAGGATTAGCAACCGTCTCAGCAGCGATTTTCCGGCATAGCGATGTCTCAATTTGGAGAGAATGCTAAAAGAACGCGAAGATAGCCTAGGTTTGGGTTGCCCAAGACTGGACTTTCACCTGTCCCTGTGGTATAATCGTTCCATCAAGAAGAGACACCCTGGCTCAGTCTAGTCGGGAGTCGTTGTGTATTCTGTCGAAGAAGACAAGCTTGTAGACGTTTAGCATCTGGATGTATGCGTCTAGAAGAGGATAGAAGATATGCGTTTTACCTCATCATTAACGTCAGCGTCAGTACAAGTGCCGCGTAAGACTGTGATGATGACTAACGCTGAGCTTGTTTTTTTGCACCAGGATGAAATATGCCCTGGTGTTTTTTATTTCCCTCTATCAGGCAGGCTCATTTATCACCGGGTTCATTGATTCTTCATCATTCTTCAATGGGCCACTACTCTCGTATAGGAATATGTTGATGAGAGTAGTATGATGCGAAAGGAGGCGTTATCATCCGGCAGGCGGGTCGGGTGAAATCGAAAGTCGTCAACGCGCGACTGCGTACAAGGTGAGCTACGCCACTGTCGATAAATGCAAAAAACAACGGTGGACGTGAAGTGGTTGCTAGATTTCAAGGAGAGTGCAGAGCATGAACTCAAGTATGATCAGCAAAATTGCGAAAGCCAAACGTTACGCGGAAGAACCAGAGCGCATCCAATTCAGCCGTTTTGAGGCACAATTCCAGGGTGAAAATGACACCCATACTACCACTTTCGATCACGGCGAGTGGCATTGCACTTGCCACTTCTTCCAGGATTGGGGCGACTGTTGCCATACTATGGCAATGCAGCGTGTCCTGGGTGTAACCATTCCATCGGGGTACCGTCACGGCGCTCCGGTAGGTCTAGGCACTAGCCCCCTGGTACATTAAGGGAAACCTGTATCAGATACAGGCAACTCCCTATTTTCTCGTCAGCATTATGCAACTGTTACACAGACCAAATAAGTTCGCTTTATAAAAGGCACTGATTGATGAATACATGTCAGTGCCTTTTCAATGTCTATGCTTAATAACCAATGCCAGGAACAAAGTGCAAACTAATAATGACCGCGAACATGATGACAGCCAGAATGGCGATAAAGAGCAGGTCACGGCGTACATAGCCATAATGCTCCGGTGTAATCAGAGCAGCGGTACGTATTTGGCGCTGCGTGCCATTACGGCGGGCAGCTAGACGAGCGGAGGCACTACCTTTAGGTGAATCTACGACTGTTACGGCTACGTCATCCTCTAGCTCTTCCGAAGGTTTTGCCTGTGTGACGACTGCGCTACTCTTCTTCATCGCTACTGCCGGTTTCTCTACAGTAGTGACTTTCGCGTTGCTTCTAGCAGTAGCTTTGGTCGTATTGGCAACATCGACTATGCTAACTGGCGTTGCTTCTACCTGGGCGACATCCTGCACTGCGTCCTCTTCGCTCGCGGTTGGCTCCGCTGAGGCGGGTAGCACCAGTTCAAAACTCTTCTGGCTCTTCGCCTTGCTGCGCTGCGCACTGGACCGCGCAGCTGATTTCTTAGGCATAAATCCTGTCTCTCCCCGCCCGACAACCATGCAAGCTGTCAAGGCATAATATGAATAAAGATGATGCTATTTTACTACTAAAAAGATAGGATGGCTATGACAACTCTAACCTGCGAGATATTATACACGAAAGATCGGGCGTCGTCGAGTAGTAGAGTCCTGAATTACAATTGACAAGGAGGCCACTCTGTGCTACCTTTATGTTGCTAAGATAGAACAATACAAGGGCAATCAGCAAAGCAGCAAGGCTAGCCCATCTGTGGCTGGTCCTTTTTTATATAGCACGAAACATACCTATTAGCACGACAAGCATTGCAAGAGACCAACAGGAGCAGAAAACATGGCACGTATAGTCGTCGCAATGAGCGGCGGCGTCGATAGCTCGGTGGCCGCCGCGCTACTCAAAGAACAGGGACATGAGGTCATAGGAATCATGTTGCGCCTCTGGTCGGAGCCAGGGGTGATCGAGTCGGAAGATGATGACGTTGAGCGCGTTGTCCAGAATAAATGCTGCTCCCTGGAGGCGGTTGACGATGCACGCCGCGTGGCACGGATGCTGGATATGCCGTTTTATCTCGTCAACGTTGAGGAAGAATTTAAGCAGAGGATTGTAGATTCATTCTATGAAGATTATGTGCGTGGTCTGACACCCAATCCTTGCCTGAACTGTAATCGCCACATTCGTTTCACGCTGCTACTCAAGCGTGCGCTGGCATTG
>JAJZEJ010000685.1 GCA_021828635.1 Chloroflexota bacterium | reverse complement strand
TATTGTTGGTATTCTGCCTATCGCACGTGTGGATGAGAGTTATCAGAATATGACCGATGGTATGGCGGAAGCCACGCAACGCAAAGTGGCATGGGTTCGAGAAGCAGCTGGCAACCGTATCGAAGAGTTGGAGTTGCACACGGGTGTATTTGTCGTCGTTCCTACCGACAATCGTAATCTGGTGACACAGAAGATGGCAGGTCGGTTTGGTATAGCGCAAGAAGAGGTGCAGCAACTAACACACATTCTTGTTGGTACCGTCGATCAGATGTGCGAAGACCTTATAATCCGCCGTGATCGCTATGGCATTTCGTATGTCTCTGTGCTACTGAAAGATCTGGAGGCTTTTGCCCCTGTCGTTGAGCGGCTTGCCAATCGCTAGTTTTTTGCTATATTCCATTGGAAGCCTGATACAACCTTATGAGTATCAGGCTCTCTTTAATATTCAGGTTCAGTTCAGGCCATCTCGCGCAGTTCGCGTTTCAGAACCTTGCCCGTGGCGTTTTTAGGCAAAGGCTGATCGATAAACTGAATGATGCGTGGATATTTGTAACCGGCCAGCCGCTCTTTGCAGTAAGCGTGGATGTCCTCCTCGGTAGCTGTTGCGCCGGGTTTGAGGTAGATGATGGCTTTGACCTCCTCGCCCATTTGCGCGTTCGGTATGCCAATTACAGCTGCTTCGGCAACGGCTGGATGGCCGTATAGCACTTCTTCTAGCTCGCGTGGGTAGACATTGAAGCCGCCGCGAATAATCATATCCTTTTTGCGATCTACAATGGAGAAGAAACCGTCTTCGTCCATCTTGCCGATGTCACCGCTATGGAACCAGCCATCGTGAATAGCCTCGGCGGTTGCCTCTGGCCGCTTGTAGTAGCCCTTCATGATGTTGTGGCCGCGAATGACAATCTCACCAACCTCGCCGACCGGTAGATCATGGTCCTGCTCATCGACAATCTTCATTTCGATACCCCAGATTGGTAGACCCACTGTGCCAGGTTTGGCAGGTTTATACAGCACATTCGATGAGGCGACAGGCGAGGTTTCGGAAAGACCATAGCCTTCGAGGATGGTAATGTCAAACTCACGTTTCCAGGCATCCAGTATCTCGACCGGTAGCGATGCGCCGCCACTATTGCAGAAGCGCAGGCTGGATAAGTCATATTGCTTGCGTGCTGGATGGTTAAGCATATAGATATACATAGTTGGCACGCCGGAGAAGGCTGTTACGTGGTCACGTTGGATAATCTCGAAAGCTTTCACAGGATCGAAGCGTGGTAGCAGGGTCATCGTTGCACCAACAGTGACCATCACACCCATTACCGCGCTCAGGCCAAAAGAGTGGAAGAGCGGTAGGGCAACCAGTGCTACATCATCGGGAAACCATTCAATGCCGAGCGTGGTAGCGGAGATACGTGCATTGAAAAGTAGATTGAAATGCGTTAATTCGGCACCTTTGGGGCGACCGGTGGTGCCACTCGTGTAGATAATGACGGCGGTATCATCCGGCATGGTGGCAACCATCTCAAACGTATGCGAGGTATCGGCCAGGAAGGCATCAAAACTTGTAGCACCTTCCACATCCGGTATGGCCTTCGAGCCAGGCGCGTTAATAATCACGAGACGTTGGCAATTTGGTGCTTGCTGATAGCCCGCGATGGCATCCGCAGCAAAGCCTTCCCAGGCGATCAGCATCACAGAGTCGCTATCTTGCAGGTGATAGGTGACTTCTGGGCCGCGCAGCAGCACATTGAGTGGCACGACGACCGCGCCAGCTTTGAGAATACCAAAATAGCAAAGCAAAAATTGTGGTATGTTGGGAATGAGGATAGCGACCTTTTGTCCGCGCTCGACTCCTGCCCTGACCAGAGCATTGGCGACCTTATTGGTAGCGGCATGTAATTCGCCATAGCTCATCTTGAAGTTTTCAAAGATAACAGCACTGTGATTCTGGTCTTTTTTGGCTGTTTCTGTGAGCATCGTTGCTAGATTAAGGCTCATGTGGCAATGTCCTTTCCTTTTGTAGCTACACCTTGCGTCAGAGATAGGCGTAGTTCTGCTCTATTATAAACCAAATTCAGGAAGGCCGTATGATCTATGCTATAATGATACTGTTCGTGTATGATGTCGTACATGTTGCATTGTAACTCAGGAGTCGTGAAAAATGTCCTCAGTTCAAGAATTGGCAACCATGCTGCTGAGTATGGATGTCATCGACCTCTCACCTCTGCTCTATACCAACATGCCGCATTGGCAAAGCCATCCCGATGTGATGATTGTTGAAGACTCGCGCAACTTCAAGCAGAATGGCTATTTTCTGCAAACACTAGTGTTGCCGGAACATAGCGGTTGCCATGTTGATGCACCGGCCCACGTCTTGCCCGACAAGCCCGAACAGACTATCGAGACATTTCCAGCCAGTATGCTAATGGGTGTTGCCAAAAAGATCGACCTTTCACAAGAGAACTATGCTCCTGGTGAGCTGGTGCCACTTAGCAAGGTGCAGGAAGTTATGCAGCGCACTGGCGTCACTATAGAGAAGGACGATATTGTGGTTTTCGACTTTGGCTGGGATAAGTATCTGGTTGATGCTGAGACGAAACCGCCGCAGGAGCGCAACTGGTGGGGTCAGAACGAACCAGGGTTGGATAAAGATACCTGTCGCTATCTTTATGAGTGCGGCGTCAAGGCTGTTGGTTCCGACACGGCAGCCTGTGATATGGCACAGGTCAAGGGCGAGCGCAAAGGTGGCTACGGGCATAGAATCTATTTTTTGCCCAATGGCATCTTCATCATCGAGGGACTCTATGGCTTGGCGAAAGTGCCGACTACTTTCTACTTCATGGCCTTGCCACTCAAGATCAAGGGCGGTTCCGGTTCACCGCTGCGCCCAATTGCGCTTGTACCTAAGTCGTAACTCATCATCATTCTTTGCTTCTCAACCGTGTTATAAACAGAGATAAAAATACTCTGCCAAACAGTAGACATAAGGAGAAGCGAATGGAAACACGGTTTTACGAGACACAAGGGCTTGATTTGTCACTGATCGCCCAGGAGTTGGTGCGTGAATATCAGACGAAAGGCTACGAGACACGCTCTTTTGGCAATGCTGAGCAAGTAAACGTACAATTGAGAAAAGAGAGTACGTTAAGAGCTATTACAGGTTTCAACAAGGCGCTCGGCATTGTCCTGGAACGCACCCACAACGGGGTACTCCTCAAAGTGGGCGCTCAAGACTGGCTTGACCAGGCAGGAGTTGGAGCCGTTGGGCTGGTAGTGCATCCCTTGCTAGTCACGGCGGCGGCAGGAGCGATTACGCAGCATAACGTTGTACATGATGTGCTGAATGATGTGGACGGGCTAATTCGTCAGCAGCAACCCGCCGCCCATGCCAGTCCATCACCATCAGGCTATTAAGCTAAGAAATCGCGCAGGAGGTTGATCTATGTGGTCGTTCAGAGGAGGAATGTCCCTTTTGACTGGTATAATAGCCATTCTAAAACATCTTCTGATAGAGATGCTCCACGTAGATCAACCTCCTGGAGCGTTGCATCTCGCAGGTTAGTGTCTGCGAGAATGGCACCTTTCAATGGTTTTTCAGGCGTCCCGATAGATGTGCCTCCATAATCCATCAGCTAGCAAACGTTTTATTTCCCCGTGTAAAATATATCATGATTGCTCTCTAGAATAGGGAGCGTTAAATAATTTCATATAGTCATAGGATACAAACTTATGACAACAAAAATCCCTAGCTTTGCACGCGATATAAAACCATTATTTCGTGATACTGATCGCTCCTCAATGGATTTTGCCTTTGATCTCTGGGACTATCAGGATGTCAAAGACAATGCCCAAAATATTCTTGAGCGTATCTCAGATGGCACTATGCCATGCGATGAAGAGTGGCCCCAGGAGCGGATTGATCTTTTGAAACGTTGGATTGATAGTGGCATGTCAGCGTAATGTGCCACTTATGCAGATTTTATTCCCGCCAGCAGAGCCAGTTCACGCCATTTCCATAAGCAGTCAACGTTGGTAAAACCGATCTCGCGCAACCAGTTCAGTTGTGTCTCCATATCCAGACACTTATTTGATGGATCTTCTGTCTCAAGTGTTGAGTGCATGGCATCAAGGAAGTGCAGATGAAGTGTCTCTGTTGGTGAACTGACATGTTCGAGGTTGCAGAAGACACCGCCCGACGCAAGGGCTGTGAAGATTTCTGCGTAAAGCGCCTTTTTACGTGCATCCTCACAGTGGTGAATGGCAAAACTAGAGACAATGGCATCAAATGGACCGAGGACTGGCAATGGCTCATCCAGATTGTGTTCGACGATTTCCACGCTAGTGTCGTGCTGGAAATGTGTTCGTGCAGCTTGTAGCATCGTTGCTGAAAAATCGAGTCCTATAGCTTGTGCCTGCGGGTATACAGTTTTGAGTAAGGCAATCAACCTACCATCACCTGTACCGAGGTCAAGAAAACGTTTGATATTGCGTGGCAGGGTCTCCAATAGGACAGCCTCGCCTTCCTTGCGATGTGGAATGCTATCTGCTTTTGCCAGGTAAGCCTGAGCATACTCAGGCAATGTGTATTCGTTCACAGCTATATTCTCTCAGTCTAATGCTCTACTCACTTTGCCAACCTCTATTCTAACCTATACGATAGAGTGGCTGCTAGCACCGTCTTATGGTTTGCTTATATATTTGTTTCATGCGTTGACATCTATAAGATAATACAATCGAAACACCCGTGATTATAATCGTAGGGGCATGATTTATCACGCCCAAACAGCCCATAGGAGAAATCGAATATCTTTAATGAATGAGCAGAATAAAGCATCTCATACTGCAATTACCTCTGGAAAAGTCTATCTAGTGGGTGCTGGCCCTGGTGATCCTGGTTTGATAACGGTAAAAGGACTCCAGGTGCTGCGTCAGGC
>JAJZEJ010000769.1 GCA_021828635.1 Chloroflexota bacterium | reverse complement strand
CCTCCACGAACATGGAGAGTTGACGACCCTCGGCTAGTTCTAGCGTATCGGCGAAGGAGATGCCTTCAAACGGTTCGTATTCGCCCATACGCTCGTAATATTCGTGTTCGATGTTGAGCGAGGCGATGTAGTAGGGTAGCAGCATGATTTCGTTGCAAAAGAGGTCGTTTTGATATTTGTATTTCATTTTCGAGCGGCTGATACGATGCAGGATGTTGACGATGAAGCTGCCGGTACCCACGGCAGGGTCAAGGATTTGCACTCCTGGCTCCTCAATGCTCGTCTGAAATTCACGCTGTAGGACTTGATCGACGCTGGCAACCATAAAATCGACGATCTCCTGTGGTGTGTAGACAACACCGTGCGTGTCGGCATCCTTGACCGAGTAGCCCTGAAAGAAGCGTTCATAGACGGTATTCAAGAAGTGCTGGCGCTCCGTCCAGGTGTCGATGCCTTTGGCAGCCAACTCGATAGCGACATAGAAACGGTCGAGCGGTTTGAGGAAATCGGTCAGACTGAATGTGCGGCTGGTCAGCGCGTCAATCACCTTCTCGATTTCTGAGGCAATGATATTGCGCTTGGTGAAGTCTGGATTGTTGAAGACGGTGCGGAAGAGGCGTGCGGTAAGAATATGTTGCACCAGCATCTCATCAATCGCCGCATCACTCAGTTGCGGATTGAGCGAGGTATGACAGATGATGGCAAAAGATTCAAAGGCGTTCTTAAAACGCTTGTTGACCTTATGTTCATCCTGGATAATAGCAACTATATTCTTCGCCAACTCTGGAATGCGCTCCTTGAACTCCTGCACAGCAGCTTCAAAGGTTTCGATTTCCGGCTCGGTATAGCTGAAAAACTGGCGTAGCAAGTCGATCAACTGATCTTTTTTCGTCAGGTTATAATCAGCGCAGCATTTTTTGTTCTGGTAGAGGATGGCGCGTTGTGAGTTCTCAAAGATAATGTTGGTCAGTGGGTAGCCTTTTTTGATCTTCTTGCTGATCTCTTTTTCTAGATCATCCTTTGTATCTTTGGCCTCCCAATGACCGCGCTGCAAACGATAGGCATTGTCGCGGAAGGTACCATCTGATCGGATGCCCTGCTCTAAGGTCTCCTCTGGAATGAGCGTCCAGTTGATGCTGCGTGCAAACTCCGCCAGTAAGTTTTGGAAGGCTGAACGGATGGCGGTTTCATGCTCAGCTTTGCCAAGATAGTCCGCCAACTCTTTATAATAGCGGTCAACGGCTTTTTTGAGCGTGGGCGTGATGGTGATAAACGATGTCTGTTGCATAGGATAATCTACGACCTTCTTCCGACCTTGTTGAGTCACGTGTTTTATGATAACACAAAACAAGTTCCGCTAGCTATCGCCAGACAAAAAAACAAGCCATTGAGGGGGAAAAACCTTGATGGCTATTCGTGTTGATCTGGCTTTGGAGGCGGTTTAGTAGGGTTGAGTTTTAAGATTGCAGCTTTTGATAAAAAGGAAGTGATGTGCTATAATGCCCCCAATATGGCAATGCAATAATTACAAATTGATCGCAAGTATGGCGCTGGATTGCACAACGCTTTGTCTGACTCTACAACAGAAAGCGCAAAGGTGCGGTTCAGGCAAGATAGACGGTGTAATTGATGGTACAAAACTTTTCATATGACCCTAAAGATGTATCACCACCTATAACGCCACAAAGTGGCCCGCAAGGCGCGAATGGCAATGGCGTTGCCTTCTCCACACCTGGCTCTGGCGCGGCTAACAACGCAGCGGACAAACGGCGGTTGGCTCCTGGCACAGAACTGTCGAACGCACGCTATACAATCGAGCGCCTGGTCGCGGCTGGTGGCATGGGCGCGGTCTATCGCGCTATCGATAACCGTTTTCAGCGCCCATGCGCGGTCAAAGAGATGCACGACGAATTTAGGTCGGAAATCGAGCGTGGGCAGTCGGTAGAATGGTTCACACGCGAGGCCACACTGTTGCTTGACCTCAATCACCCATGCATTCCGCGCGTGCGTGATTTTTTCGTGGAGCAGGGACATCACTATCTGGTAATGGACTTTATTGAAGGCCAGACAATGGCCGAGATTATGGAGCGCGAGGGCAATGTAATCGGCGTACATGGCGCACACGGCGTACCAGAAGCCCGCGCACGCAGTTGGGCGCAACAGCTTTGTAACGTGCTAGCGTATCTGCACCGTCAAACACCACCCATTATCTTCCGCGACCTGAAACCCTCGAATGTCATGGTCACAACGCGCGAGGAGATCAAGCTGATCGATTTCGGTATCGCCCGTACCTTCCAGTCATACAACCCATCCACAATCATCATGACACCCGGCTACGCACCGCCCGAACAGGTACAAGGTATGGCTGAGCCACGCAGCGATATCTACGCACTGGGTGCAACGCTGCATAAAATTCTGACACATCACGATGCTGCCAATAATCGACCGCTTTTCACTTTCCCACCTGTACGTAGCCTGCGCCCTGACATCTCGCCCGCCTTCGAGCAAGTCATCATGCGAGCAATGGCGCTCATGCCCGATCAACGCTGGCTCAATGCCACCGAGATGGAAAAGGCTATCCTGACCTTACCCCCTATTACAGTTGTACCACCTATCGCGCCTATCGCGCCTACAATACCAGCTTCCACGCCTGTTCGCCCATCGGGGCCGCAAGCACCAATCTCAGGACAAAAAAATACACCATCAGTGCCGCCTGTGCCGCCTGTGCCGCCTGTGCGCCCGGCCACCACGGGACCAGCCGCCGCATACATTCAGGAAGCACTCAATCATTATGCTGCTGGACGCTATGATGATGCTTACATGGCTATACAAAAAGCTTATGCGTTGGAAGCAGAGAACGCGCTAGTACACCGCATTTTCGGCATGATTTTCATTCGTCGTCAGCCGCCAGAACCAGACAGAGCTATGCAAGCGTATAATAAAGCTTTGCAACTCAATCCATCTGATGCCGAAACACACAAGCTGGTGGGCGACATCTTTCTCTTCTTCCGCCAGCAACCTGCCTTCGCCATCAATGCCTATCGCAACGCGCTGGGCCTGAACGCCAACGACTCTGAAGCCCACTACCGTTTGGGTCAGTGTTATGAGAAAATGAACCAGTTCGAGCCAGCATTGCACGAATATCAAGAGGCCGCACGACTTGAACCAAAGAATTTTGTCATTCAAGTCTCGCTCGGCCAGCTTGCTATGCGCATGGGCCAGAATCAGTTGCCTGTAGCGGAAGAAGCCTTTGTGCAGGCATTAATTCTACGACCGAGCGAGCATCATATCCGCTTCTTGCTCAGTCAGGTGTATGAGCGCGAAAATAAACTGGACGATGCCTTCCGCGAATGCGGCTATGTCGTTGGACCGCTGGGTGCGATTAACCCAGAAGTACCGGTCACGTACCAGCGCATCCGCACTCGTTTGGGACGATAAAATGGGCAGGGTATGCAGATGCCTTGTATCTGGTTATGAAGGGGAACGTTGTTATGAGTACGCATAAGAGTCACGCTCACAAGCAAGCGAGAGCGGCCCGGTTGTGCGCAAATGTTAGCGCCCTGGCTGGCATCTTGTTCACAATCATGCTGTTGTTCCTGCTAACAACCTCTCCAGCACTCGCCTCATCCATGCGCTCAGATGCTCAACAGGTCAATCCGCCACAGCCCGAAAACTTGGCGCGTGTGGGCGTCTCCGTTGTACGCATCATCTCGTTCTATAAAAGCATCAGCCTCTCAACCCAAAACAGCATCGCCTGCACTGGTCTGGGTATCATTATTGAAAGCGGAACTGCCACCGGCACCAGCGACCAGAATAATTGGGTGCTGACGGATGGCTCACTCGTCAATAGAATCCAGGCAACCTGCGCACCACATACACCCAATGCCCTGCTCGACTCGATTAGCATTATCCTGAGCAACGCTTTTAACCCGCACTCGATTGCTTTTTCTACCACCGCTGGAGAGACTAGCACGAGCATCATCTGCCAAAATACTAACGCCTGTAACACGGGTCTGGCACTTTTCCCTTTCCATACTGATGGCAACCAGATTCTCCCTTACGCCGATCTGGCAGCAGCCACGACAACACCGGCTGATGCCATCGGTTTGCTACAAAGCAGCAGCGTAACAGGTCTGCCACCCTCCAGCGTCACAGGCAATCCAACCACTTCCTATCAACAAACAGTCACACCGTACATCACCCCTGTGATTGCGACAAACGCAGCGTTAGAAGCTGGCGCACCTTTTGTTAATGCGCTTGGTGAAATCACTGGAATGCATCTCGCCTCACAAACCAGACCCAGCTCGGTCACGACGATTCAGGGCTTCTTGAATGGGCAAAATGCGCTCAAAAACTTTTTTGCCAATCACCCCAATCTGGTGCATGATAACTGGAAAAATGGCATTACATTCTTCTATCAAAATCCACCCAATACGCAGGTCGCTAACAATGATTTCAAGCAGGCGTTCGTCGAGAACTCACAATTTGTGGGAGCGCAAACTTTCGCGCAATTGACGAATTCACCGACAACACCGGTCAACGGGGAGCCAGGGAAGAATGCGACACCAACAGGCAATTCATTCCTGCCCGCGAATATCACGCTCTTCAATTTCGCATTGCCAACTCTTCCATTGCTCATTGCTGCCTTTATTGTGCTGCTAGCCCTCATCTTCCTGATGACGCGCCTGTTCAGTAAATCAGCCCATCAGCGTCAGTTCGACGCCGACTTGGCCGCAGCACGCCAGATCGTCAAAGATCAGCATAGCAGCGGACCACTACAAAATCAATTCACGCCACAGATAAGCAACCGACCGGCTACCATTCAGACCACCATGCCTACCCTACCGATGCCACTTACGCTGCCAGAGCAGGAAGCTCCTACGCTACCAATTCACACTAGCGGCATCTTAGCCAATCCACGTCAGGAGCTACACTAGAT
>JAJZEJ010000797.1 GCA_021828635.1 Chloroflexota bacterium | reverse complement strand
GTGGGCCATGCATCGCACACAAGTAAACTCCAACGCGGTGATGGCGCTGATGCCGGAGACGCTGCAACGTAAGTGGCAGTCGCAAGAATGTTTCCAGCTCGTCACCTCGCGTGTCGGCCAGGACCAACCGGGCGAGAACGACCTGTTCGCACACGTAGGGTAGGTGTGGTGAAGGCAAGAGAGGTCATATTTCGCGGCCATGCTGCGAAATATGACCTCTCTTGGTCTGAAATACTAAACCCTCTAGCTTACTGATTAGTACCTATGGTATTATTGGTTAGAAGGATAAAAGATTTATTCGTCAGGTATGTATAATACGCCGTTAATGAGCAATTCTTTTGGGTCTGGTCGGCCAGAGGCTCCAATTGCGCCGTCTGGTCGAAGATATTGGTGAACACCAGCAACTTTTTTCCCGTTTTTGTCGATGTATATAATGTACTGACTTCGAGTGCATACTGGTTCTTTTGCACGAGGCGAACTGGGATGGTTATTCTGCACAAGTCTAGTCCGCAATATACCTCGCTGGACTTGTTCTAAATACTTACCATCATTAAACATCCGACGTAGTGTCCAGGCACTAATACGTTGTACAGGAGGTTTAGACATGTCTCAATCCCTCGATTTTGAAATACGCGAACGCCTCGCTCAGTACTTAGCGAGTAAGATTTCTCTTCGTGACTTTGAGGACTGGTTCTTTCCAGAAACATGGGATGTGGATGAGATCAACGATATGGCTCTAACGAACCTGGTATATGGCATTAAGCTGCGCTTGGCCGAATTCTCAAACGGAGATTGGACAGAAGCAGAATTACATAGCCTGCTTCGTTCTCTCATGGAAAAGCATGAAATAAACATGCCTCAACATTATATCCAGTTTGGCACATCTAATCTGAGCTATCATAGTACACCATCTGTTACATATTCTGTCCAATGCGTTGATATAAAACCCGTAAAGGTATCTTTGTGAAGAATTGGTCTTCCAAAAACACCTCGAACCAATATACTCCTTCCTGATCTACTAGCATGGTTAGAGCTAGAATCAGGTTCGCTCCTCTGTCATCTCCTTCAAAAAGGACAGGAAGAAGTTGCTCTGGTAATTTTATGCCAGAAGGTGTCTCAATTCTCCACTTTACCGTGTATCTACCTTTTGCTGTACCGGATTTAAGAGAGATAAGTGCGTTTAGATTAACTGATGTGGGAGGTAGTGTTGCAGGAGACGTAGCAGCCTGGGCCGTTACTGTAATGCGATCTATGACTCTGATTATACTGATTATCTCGTCCTTTTCTTGCAGAATTTTCTCACAAAGGAGAGCGGCAAGCAGATAAGGCCCGTTTTCGTTGATATTCATCTTCAACCACCTATTGCTTCCTTATTTTTGAGGGATTTATACAGCTAAACTGTTCCTATGAGTATACCATAGAGAATATTTTTTGTCTGCTAAAACCAATTGTTGCCTTACCCCTAACCCTGTGGTACAATATATCCTAGTGAATAGGTCGGATTAACGTGAAAACTTTCAAGCGGAGACTGAAGGCGGTGAGCAGATGAGTATGACGACGTTAAACGACGCATCACCCCATACGAGAAGAAGGGAGAGGCCGTGATGTTACGAGTTTCGACAAAAGGTGAATATGGCGTGCGAATCATGGTCGATCTCGCTCGTCACTATGGTGAGCGTCCCCGCTCACTTACGGATATCTCGCAGGCCGAAATGTTGCCACTGGCCTATCTGGAGCAACTGGTCAAGCTGCTACGCGAGGCCGAGCCGCCGTTGGTGAGCAGCACACGTGGGGCGCATGGCGGCTATCGTCTCAGCCGCGACCCCTCACAAATCACAATGGGCGAGGTTATTCGTGTGCTGGAAGGGCCAATCGCGCCAATGATTTGCGCCACCGAGGGCGAGATGACACAGATTTGCAACTTCCTCGATGCGTGCAAGACCAAGTATCTGTGGGCTAAAGTACGCGACGCGGTAGCCGAGACACTCGATAATATGACACTGGCTGAGCTGGCGCGTGAGTCTTCACAACAGCAGGCGCAACATGGTACCCAGCAGCACTTTATCGCGCTCTCCGATGTACATATCGGCCCAATCACGGGTACCTACATATCGCAAGATGGCGAGACTGCACAAAGGATCATTTGACATCCCACGTGTAAACATTCCACACATATTGTGAATATGTGTTATAGATGCAGAAGAAAGGTATGTTTTGGTTATGGGTTCTGAACTGGTCATTAAAAATCTCCATGCCAATATTGAAGGCAAACCAATTTTGCGCGGCGTGAACCTGACCGTCCGTCAGGGCGAGATTCACGCGCTCATGGGTCCTAATGGTTCCGGTAAAAGCACACTGGCGAACGTCATTATGGGCAACCCCAAATATGAAGTTACCGATGGCGAAATCTGGTTCAAGGGTGAGAACATTCTGGAATATTCGCCAGACCGACGCGCACGCATGCGCCTCTTCCTGGCATTTCAATATCCCATGTCCATCCCCGGCGTGAGCGTGGCAAACTTCCTGCGCCGCTCCCTTGAGGCTGTACGCGAAGGCAACAAGCCTCTGCAAGAGGGCGAGCATCCCACCGGCCACATGCAGAAGCGCAACACTATTCCCCCCGGCGAGTTCCGCAAGCTGCTCCAGGCCAAAATGAAGCTGCTCAGAGTAGATAATAGCTTTATCAACCGCTCGATCAACGACGGCTTCTCCGGTGGTGAGAAGAAGCGTGCTGAAATTCTGCAGATGGCGCTGTTGGAGCCGGAAATCGCCGTGATGGATGAGACCGATTCTGGTCTTGACATTGACGCGCTCAAGATTGTTTCTGAAAGCGTCAACGCGCTGACTGGTCCTAATCTGGGTGTCCTACTCATCACGCACTATCAGCGTATGCTGGACTACATCAAGCCTGATTATGTCCATGTGATGTTCAATGGGCGCGTTGTGAAGTCCGGTGGTGGTGAGCTGGCGCTGGAACTGGAAGAGAAGGGCTACGAGTGGCTCAAGCCAGAGGATGAAGAGAGCGAGAGTGGGGAGACGGTCAATGCTTAACATTTCGGCACCTGGCTTTTCGCGCGAGGCCGTTGTCGAGCTATCGCGCCACAAGGGCGAGCCGGAGTGGATGTTGCGGAAGCGCCTGCAAGCCTGGGAGAGCTACGAGCGGTTGGACGCTCCACTGGGCCGTCGTGGAGACCTGGGTACTCTGCGCACGCTCGCCAATTTCAAGTTTCAGCAGTTGCAGCCCTATATCTCGACTGAGCAGGGCAAGTTGCCGCGTGCTATCGAGGAATCGCTGCAAAACGCACTGGTTCACGAACGCTCCGGTTTAATCGTTCAGCACAACTCGACCGTCGTGCATAGCGAGCTGACCGAGGAACTCAAGCAGCAGGGCGTCATTCTGAGCGATCTGGATACGGCTGTGCGTGAGCATCCCGAATTGGTGCAACGCTACTTCATGACGGAGTGTGTGCCGGTCGAGAGCAATAAGTACACGGCACTGCATGCTGCCTTCTGGAGCGGTGGTTTCTTTCTCTATGTTCCACAGGGCGTTGAGATTGAGGCTCCCTTGCTGGCACAGATCTGGCTTGATGCCGCCGGTAGCGCCGCTTTCAGCCATACCCTCATCATTGCTGAGGATTTGAGCAGTGTACGTTTTGTGCAAGAGTATACTTCTGGCGTACCAGCCGAGCAAAACGCGCTGCTGAGCGATGTCATTGAGGTTTATGCGCATAAGGCGGCGCGTGTCGAGTTCAGCAACCTGCAAGACTTAGGACAGAATGTCTGGCATATCACTAATAAGAATTCGCGCCATGACAACGATGGCAGTGCGACCTTCGTAATCGCCGATCTGGGCAGCAAGCTGATGTTCGAGACAATTGGCGCGGGTTTGGTTGGCAATGGCAGCGCGGGCGAACTGGTGGGTGTTTTCTTCACCGACCACGACCAGCGTTTTGCCATCGACAGTCTCTCGCTGCACGACGCGCTCTCGACCAATGCTGAAACGATGGTCAAGGGCGTGCTGACCGATGAGTCGCGGGTCGAGTTTGATGGTATGATTCGCATCAAGCGCGGCGCACAACAGACGGCTTCGTTCTTGTCAGCGCATGCCCTCTTGCTCAGCAAGAAGGCGCGGGCCGAACTGATCCCCGGCCTGGAGATCGCGGCCAACGAAGTCAGCGCCAGCCACGGCGCGACCACCGGTCAGATCGACGAGGAGCAGTTGTTCTATCTGATGGTGCGTGGCATTGCCAAAGAAGAGGCCGAGCGCATCATCGTGCAGGGCTTCTTCGAGCCAGTCTTGCAGCGCATTCCCGTAGAGAACCTGCGTACCCGTCTGCGCCGTAGCATTGTGCGTCGTATGCGCGGTGCGTATGAAAGCGAGGCCGATACCTGGGTTGACGCACAGGAACGCTGGGAGATCGAGGGCGTTGACGAGGGAGCCATTCATCTCGGTGGCAACCCCAAAGACGAAGAAATTCAATTGATGGAGTATTAAAGCACTGTAAGACGCAGCCCCGTTTAAGATCGGCAGGGCGACCGAAAAGGGGTGCAGGTGTTCCCTGCATCCTTTTTGTTTCTATAGAGGGTGAACTATGACAATAGCAGAACAGGGCAGGAAGAGTGGGGATACACGGACGCCCATCGCACGCACAGTGGAAGAGATTCGCAAAGATTTTCCCATTCTAGCCCGTCAGGTACATGGCAAGCCGTTGGTCTATCTGGATAGTACGGCCAGTTCGCAGAAGCCGCAAGCAGTTCTCGACGCCATGACGCATTACTATCAGAGCTACAATGCCAACGTGCATCGTGGCGTTTACGAGATCAGCGAAGAGGCCACGGCGGCGATGGAGAAGGCGCGTGTCAAGGTGGCGCGTTTCATCAATGCCCGCCATAGTAAGCAAATTATCTTTACACGCAACACAACCGAGAGTATCAATCTCCTG
>JAJZEJ010000823.1 GCA_021828635.1 Chloroflexota bacterium | reverse complement strand
ACCGCATTGGGCCGGTCCACAATATCTGGCTGAGTATGCAAGAGGTCCAGTAACCGTTCGGAACTGGCGGATGCTCGTGTCAAGGTCATGCCAAATTTGCTCAACTGGCGCAGCGGTTTGTAGATGGCACTCAGGTAGGCGCTGAACACAAAAAGATCTCCAATGGTAATCCAGCCCTGGATAACCAGCAATCCGCCAATACCTAGTACAAGTAGCGTGCCTATATCCGTCATCAAGCTCACTAACGATGGCAATCTGGCTTGAAGTTCAGCAGAAAGCTCCCCTAGACGGAGCGTTTGGGCCACACTTTCTTCATACCGTTGTCTCGAATGCTCTTCCATGCCAAATGCCTGCACTACGCGGATACCCAACAGGTTTTCCTGTACTACGGCATTCGTGTTGCCTTCCTGGCGACGGGCCAGACGCGCTATGTGTTTAATTGAGCGCAGACACCGATAGAGAACAAAAAAGATGCACGACGAGATAACAAGACCGAGCAGGCAGAAGATTGGATTAACGATCAGTAAGAGGATCAGCATGCCGATCACTATCATGACGCTTAACACCAACATCGGCAAAGCCAGCACGAGCAAATCCTGAATCGTTTGCACATCTGAGGTCAGCCGCGAGAGCAGATCACCCAGACGTTGCCGATCATAAAAAGATGGGCCGAGTTGTTGTAGATGCGTAAAAAGGGCGCAACGCAGATCGAAGATGACTCTCTGCCCTGTTTTTGTTAGCATACGCATCCCATAATACGTCGCTAATGCGCTAGTGATTGCTAGCAAGAGGAGAACTGAGCAGAGAACAGCAAACAGTGCCATACGATTGTGCGCCAGCGCGACAGGAATCATCAGTGACCAGGGCGGCTGGAGCGGTTGCTGTAACAACACCGTGTCGAAAAGCAATTTTACAGGCCACGGCGCTGCTAAACCAGACAAGGTATCTATCAACATGATGAGCAGGGCTGTGATGATTGTGTGCTGGTACGGGTGGGCATAGCGCCAGAACTCACGCAGCGATCCCTGACGGGTACGTAAAACATCCATATTATAGGTGTCCCTTCACGATACAGGAAATAGGGCAGTAGTGGAATACTCTTCTATGTGCAGTATTGGGTCGCTGAGTTCCGCCTTCGCTTCAAGTATTGCCTGGAGTGCCATCTGCTGTCCTTGAAATGTGATACCAGCCATTGTAAACTGTGCTGTGTGCGGAGATGGCATATGCAGTCTCTGCTGTATACACTGCATTAAATGAGCCGGGGTAAGAGCATCAGGTGGTATCATCTGCGCCAGGCCAGCGGCAGCCAGGCGTGTTGCTCGCTCGTATTGTTCCAGACGCGGGGTGGTTCGTGGTACGAGAAGCATGCGTTGCCGCAGCTCCAGCAACTCCACGACGGTGTTATAGCCAGCCATTGATACTACCAGGTCGGCGGAACGAAAGAGCGAGATGCTATTGGGTATGAATGTCTTGAGTTGTACCAACTCTGTCGGCAACGATGCGGCCAGGTTCTGTAAGGTCTGTTGCTCATCCTCACGCATGAGTGGACCGGTAACAAGAATACTCTTGAAAAGACACTCTGGCATCTGCTGTAGACCTCGGAGATAGGTGGAGAGCAAAGGAAAGCCATCGCCACCTCCTCCCGCTGTGACAACAATCAACGGTTGCGCCGATGCATTGGCAACAGAAGATGTTTGCTCCGGCTGCTTAGCCATGTCTTGAGGAGAGATGCGATCTAAATAACCGCAGTACTTGATAGAAGGCAAAAGTGATGAAGGTAGACGATATTCATGTCCAATATCATAAAACCTCTGTGTACCGTATACTAGAATTAGATCGTAATCATACTCAAGTGTGTGATAAACTCCCTCTTGCGCCCATGTATGGCGCACATCTGCTCCACTATCCACAATATCACGCAGGCCGAGAACACGCAGGCAATGTGGCATGGCAGCTTGTAGCAGAAAGAGGGTTGGCAGTACTTCTCCAGCCATACCTTGTGGAGCATGATCGACGAGAAACACGTCTGGTTTATAAGCCAGGGCGGTTTCACGCAACAGCGTTGCACGCAAATCGCGCACTGTGGTAAAATCTGCCGTTAAGTTCCGTGCTGCATACTTCCCATTGCATAATTTTGTGACAGCCGGTAGCTTGATATAATCGACGTGCGGAGGAAGCGTAAAGGCATGCGCCAGTGGCGCACCCGTCACAATGAGTACTTCAGAACGGGCTAGCGCCCGTGTAAAATACTCTGCTAGCGACAATGTACGTCGCAGATGGCCCAGGCCATATGTATCGTGACAATAGAGCAAGAAACGCAGCGGTCGGTCCGGCGCTACCTCCTGCATTGCATAAATGTCTGTGGTATCGACTCTGTAAGGTGTAGTTCGCATTAAATTGTTATCACCTTTCTCTTTCATCGTCATCCCATTGCGGGAATCCCGCTCAATATCAGTATAGGCGGGGAAAATTGGGGAAATGATAAAGAAAGGTTGCAGTTTGGTTCGTTTTTGCATTTTTCTAATAAACCACCACTTTTTGAAGAAGTCCATAATCGTACTATCCCACTATTTTGCTGTTTGTAACAAAATTGCAACCTTTCTTTCTATACTTTGCAACCTTTTCCACTTATGCTGAAAAAGAACCATAGTGTCAAAGCTATGGGTCGGCATGATCCTTTGAGTGGCAGGAAGTAAGGAAGAGAACATTTATGTTTGAACAGAACAGCAACGGTACAATGAAAAACAAGCTTGAGATACGTCTGGAACAGCACGATGCAGTAATCGGTGTGATGGGTCTGGGCTATGTAGGACTACCACTGGCAACGGCATTTGCCCACGTTGGATTTCGTGTGATCGGTTTTGATGTTGATGGCAAGCATGTCAATGCTCTTCAACAGGGCATATGTCATATTGGTGATGTTGATGAGGTGCGTCTTCAACACCTTATAGCTACAAATCAGCTGCAAGTCACAAATGATTTCACACGTCTCTCAGAGGTAGATGCTGTGTGCATCTGTGTCCCGACACCGTTGCAGCGCAGCCGTGACCCTGATATGTCCTATATTGTCCATGCGGCAGAACAGGTTGCACGCTCGTTGCATCCAGAGATGCTGGTGGTCCTGGAAAGTACGACGTATCCAGGAACAACGGAGGAACTCGTCTTGCCTCTCCTGGAGCAGAGTGGTTTACAGGTTGAGCGCGATTTCTATCTGGCCTTTTCACCCGAACGCATTGATCCCGGCAACACCCATTTTGGTTTGCGCAACACTCCCAAAGTTGTAGGAGGTATGGGTGAATTGTCTACCTCCTTCGCAACGCTCCTCTATAGCGCGATATCTGGCGGCGTTGTGCAGGTCAGTTCTCCTAAAACTGCCGAACTGGTGAAACTGCTGGAGAATACCTATCGTGCTGTCAATATCGGTCTGGCAAACGAGTTTGCCCAGATTGCGGCCGTTTTGCAGGTCGATATCTGGGAAGTGATCGCAGCTGCGGCAACCAAACCCTTTGGTTTCGTGCCATTTTATCCTGGTCCTGGTCTGGGCGGTCACTGCATTCCTCTTGATCCGCATTATCTCGCTTGGAAGCTCCGCGCCCTCCGCTATCAGGCGCGTTTCATCGAAACGGCCAGTGAGGTGAACGACGAAATGCCGATCTTTGTGGTAGACCTGGCCGCACAAGCTCTCAATGAGCAGAGCAAATGCCTGAATGGTGCGCATGTACTCATTCTTGGCGTCGCCTATAAACGTAACATCAGTGATGCACGAGAGTCGCCCGCCCTCGATATTATCAAAGAATTACAAGAGCGTTACGCACACGTCGCTTATGCCGATGCTTTTGTCCCTACACTCCATCTAGAACATACCCTCTTGCACGCAACACCATTGACTGATGAGGCACTCCAGACCGCGGATTGTGTCATCATTGTGACCGATCACTCTGATATTGATTATGCCAACGTTGTAGAGCAGAGCCATCTGGTGATTGATACACGCAATGTTACCCGCCATTATGCTGGAGCATCAAATGTATGGCGCTTAAAGCGTCCTACTGCCGTACCATCTTCCTTCGATACCCCTGCTCATACTTATACAGGGAGATTTTCCTAATGTTCGTTACTTTGCTCTACCACATCATTCATAATACGGTCCGCGATAAAATCGCTATTCCGCAAGGGGCTTTCGAGGCACAACTATGCTATTTGCGCGAAAATGGCTACACCGTGCTTTCTCTCTCGGAAGCTATTGCCATCCTGAATCACCAGCAGAGTGCGCCGCCGCATGCTGTGCTACTGACCTTTGATGATGGCTATGCCGATAACTTGACAGTCGCACTACCGCTCTTGCAACGCTACGGCATGGTGGCAACAGTGTTCGTCATCTCGGCCTATGTGGGACACAACAATCGCTGGAATCCTAAAGCCTGCTATGACGTAAACCACATGACCTGGGATGAACTGCATCTCTGGCAGCAAGCGGGCTGCACTATTGGCGGCCATACGCACACACATCAGTGTATGACCAAGCTGAGTATTACCGAGCTATATAACGAGGTGGTACGGAACAAGTATCTGCTGGAAGCACAATTGCAAATCCCTATCAGGGCATTCAGTTACCCTTATGGGGCTTACAACCCTATGGCGCAACAAACGGTCAGCATACACTATGAAGTGGCTTTCGCCGTTGATAATGGTGATGCTCCATCACCATTGCATCGCCACACACTGCATCGGTTAACTGTCAGCCCTAAGTGGGATATGACAGCTTTTGCTCATCACTTGGAACGCGCTTTCGCAACATTTTCCGTAGAATAGCAAGAGGAAGAGAAAAAGAGAACAGAAGAAACAAACCTCAGTGTTGGCAGCCTTTGCCACTTCCTCTTCAGAATTCTCTGAAATTGATTAGAAAAATTTGACAGACAGTAGGGGCGAAGTCGTTTTGTTCATTTG
>JAJZEJ010000446.1 GCA_021828635.1 Chloroflexota bacterium | reverse complement strand
GTGGGTGAGCGGGTGAGCGGCGGGGTGCAAAATGTTAGTCTTTGTGTTACATTTATGGAGATAACCATTATTTTTTTCATAGATAGCCAGAAAAGAGGTTTGTCATTTATGGATATGGTAAAGCGCGAGCTGCTAGCGGAGCGTGTTCGCAAGGTCAAGCCTTCGGGCATTCGCAAGTTTTTTGATATTATCAATACGATGCCGGAAGTGATCTCACTCGGCGTGGGTGAACCAGATTTTGTAACCCCGGAGCATATTCGTCAGGCTGGCATCAGCTCTATTGAGCAGGGACACACACAGTACACCTCTAACTACGGCACGCTGGCATTGCGCGAAGAGATTGCCGCCATGTTGCAGCGTCGTTACAACGTAAACTATGATCCCAAAACGCAACTGCTGGTCACGGTAGGCGTCAGCGAAGGCGTTGACCTGACGATGCGTACACTCATTGACCCCGGCGACGAGGTCATCTCACCTGACCCCGGCTATGTGGCCTACGAGGCTGATATTGTCTTCGCGGGTGGCGTTCCGGTTCCCGTTCCCACCTATGCCAAATATAACTTTGGCGTGCGAGCCGCCGAAATTGAGGCCGCAATCACGCCACGCACCAAGCTTCTGCTGCTCGGCACGCCCAATAATCCCACGGGAGCGGTTATTCCACGCGAGGAGCTGGAAGCTATCGCGCGGCTTGCCATGCAACATGACCTGATTGTGGCCGTCGATGAAGTCTATAGCCGTCTGGTCTACGACACCGAGTTTACCAGCATCGTTACCATTCCTGGCATGCAAGAGCGAACCGTGCTACTAGATGGTTTCTCGAAGGCATATGCCATGACGGGCTGGCGCGTTGGCTACGTCGCTGCTCCCGCTAATATCTTGGAAGCCATGCTAAAAATTCACCAATACACTATTATGTGCGCCGGTACAGCCGCTCAGGAAGCTGCATTAGAGGCGTTGCGCAACGGCGAAGCTGATGTACAGATAATGCATGACGCCTATGATCGTCGCCGTCGTATGTTCGTTGATGGCCTCAATCGCATTGGCCTACCCTGTTGTGAGCCACGTGGAGCCTTCTATGTCTTTCCCTACATCGGCAATACTGGCATGACCGATGATGAGTTCGCCGAAAAGCTGCTCTTCGAGGAGCAGGTAGCCGTTGTTCCAGGCAGTTCTTTCGGCGCTGCCGGTGCTGGCTACGTGCGTTGCGCCTACTGCACCGCGTATGATAAGCTGGAAGAGGCACTGGTGCGCATCGAACGCTTCTTCAAGAAGCATAAATAAAAAGGTGATACTCGTGAAGAGGCACTGACGAATATTAAGGAAGCTATAGAACTTTACTTGGAGCCGGTGGAAGATGACTGGCTCATTGATGAATAAGCGTTAATATGTCAGTTTGGGAGCGATTTCTCTGGCTACTGCCAGGAAGTTTTGTACTACTGCGGACTGTATATCGTGCCGCCATGCTATGGCTATCTCTGTCAATGTGGCTGGCGCTTCCAATTCACGATATACAACGCCCTGGCTGCGAATATCGCGTATTGAGAGCGGAACTAGAGAAACTCCTATACCAGCTGCGACGAGGCTCACGATAGTATGCATTTCCGTGACCTCTTGCACTACGTTGGGACTAAAGCCAGAGGCCAGGCATAGTTTCATCAACTGCATATAATAGCCTGCGCCGCGTTGGCGCGATTGAAGCACAAACGGCTCATTGGCTAGTTGGGAGACCGTGATCCATTCCTGATGTGCTAGTGAATGTCCTTCTGGCAGAACGGCCACAATGGGTTCTCTGCGTATTACCTCGATATGTAGTAGCGAGGAACTGATAGGCAGGCGCAGTAACCCTATCTGAATTGCATCATCTTCCAGCGCCCGTACCTGTTCCTGTGTAGTCAGTTCTCGCAAGATCACTTCGACATCAGGAAAACGTTCTCGATAGGCGCGTAGCATTATAGGTAGCAGATCGTAGGTACTTGAACTGATATAGCCGATAGCCAGTCGTCCAACCTCTCCAATGTTTGCTCGCCGTGCGGCGCGTTTCGCCTCCTGAACCTGGGCGAGAATCTTTTGTGCCTCTCCTAAAAATACCTTGCCAGCATCAGTTAATTCCACAGAACGTTTTGTGCGTATCAGGAGGGGAAAACCTAACTCATGCTCAAGTTGCTGGATTTGCTGGCTGAGTGATGGTTGCACAATGGAGAGCCGTGTAGCAGCCCTCCCAAAGTGCAACTCCTCGGCAACAGCGATGAAGTAGCGCAAATGACGTAATTCCATGCTTGCTTCGGTCCTCTCATAGGTAATACCTATTAGTCTCTGCATAATTATGTATTGGACAGACAAATATAAGCATACTATACTTGGGATAGAGATGGAAGTGAAAAAATTGGAATCATATAGATTATTGGAGTGATGAAAGAAATTATGATAACAACAGAGCAAAAAATTATCAGACATGAGGATGTGCATAACGCTACCAATATGGTTGTCACATATACCGATACTACTCAAGAACAGGTGAATAAGTGGGCTATCCTGGCTCTATCCGCGTTGGCGGGCTTTATGACCACGCTGGACAGCTCTATTGTTAATATTGGTTTGCCAAGCATTGCGCAGACCTTTCACGTCGGCATTAGTGGAGCAGTCGAGTGGATTATTATTGGCTATCTCGTTGTGATTGCTGCCGTTCTGCTCACGTTTGGACGGCTGGCTGATATGATTGGTCGCAAGCCGATTTTTCTAGCTGGACTGGTCGTCTTTGTCATGGGTTCGGCACTTTGTGGCCTTGCACCCTCACTGCTATTCCTTATTCTGGCGCGGCTGTTCCAGGGTATAGGCGGCGCACTCATTTTCTCGGTCAATGTTGCGATGATTACCAGTACGTTTCCAGATAATGAGCGAGGATTGGCGTTGGGTTTGAATGCGGTAGTAGTATCGCTGGGTGTAGCTGCCGGGCCGACGATAGGTGGAATCATCACACAATATCTGACATGGCGCTGGATTTTTTATGTCAACGTTCCTATCAGTATTCTCGTCCTGCTAGCCGGATTCCACTTTTATCGAGAGCAGCATCCACAGCATGTGCGGCACGAGCGTTTTGACCCACTTGGCGCGGTTACGCTAGCCATAGGATTGGCTATGCTCACATTGAGCCTCTCATTTGGTCAGGAATGGGGCTGGTTCTCCTTTGTTACGCTTGGTACGCTCGCTATTGGCGTAATCATGCTAGGGGCAGCGGTGTATGTTGAGTCTCATGTGACCTATCCTATTGTAAACCTTAAATTACTTGTAAATCGTGTCTTTGCTTTTGCGAATATCAGTTTTATCCTGTGTATGATGGCATTGTTTGCGCCAGGTTTTCTGTTGCCGTTTTACTTTGAGCAACTGCGTGGCTTCTCTATCATCCAGACTGGCCTACTGCTAACGCCACTCCCTCTCATGCTTGCTGTTGTTGCACCACTGAGCGGCACACTCGCGGATCGCATAGGGTCGCGCTGGCTATCTCCGATTGGACTGGCAATTGCCTGTTTCGGCCTATTCCTGCTGAGCCAACTCAACGTGCAAAGTTCGATCTGGGATATCGCTTGGCGTCTCGCTGTTATCGGTATCGGGCAAGGTCTGTTCCAATCGCCCAATACTCGCACATTGATGAGTGCCGCTCCACATAATGCGCAAGGAGAAGCATCTGGGTTGCTAGCGACGGGGCGCGTTTTTGGACAAAGCCTGAGTGTGGCGCTAACTGGTACTGTCTTCGCGGCGTTAGGAGGTGCGACGGCGGGTACACTTTTGACTGCGCGACAGGCACAAGGTGTTTCCCTTGCGCATATCGCTAGTTTGCAACAGACGTTTGTAACGAGCTTCCATGCGGCCCTGCTCGTCTGTGCCGCCTTTGCCGCCCTCGGCATTTTCACCGCTCTTGCCCGTGGCAACGAGATTGCTGCGAAGTAGGGGCGTGATTCATCACACCCTGGAGAAAGTGTCCTCTCGTGAAATGTTTGTTTCTCCATACTCTACTTAATGAAGTGGTCGCAAATAGCATATGCTGATGAATGGATGATGTCTTGCATTCGCCTTGTGGTTGTACGCCAAATCCATACCTGCGCCCGCCCTACTTATTGACGAATGCCCCGAAAAGGAATAGACTAGCGACAAGTTTAGAACTATCATCAAGGACGATAACGAAGCATAATTTGTGGCTGTATGCGGCTATACAACGTTCTCTAGTATAGAGGGGCATGCGGCTCACATGACTTTAGAAGATACAGGCAGGGAGAAGATGACGACGACAAGTTCTACCCCGGTTGGCACCGACTATGAGATCGTGATTGGTCTGGAAGTTCACTCGCAACTGCTGACTAGAAGCAAGATGTTCTGCTCCTGTAGCACCGGCTATGCCAACGACGCCCCTAATACACATGTATGTCCGGTCTGTATGGGTATGCCGGGCGTACTTCCTGTCATTAATCAGGAGGCCGTCACGTATACTATTATGACGGCGCTGGCGCTACATTGTTCCATTCCTGAATACTCGAAATTTGATCGCAAAAATTATCCGTACCCTGATCTGATGAAAGGGTACCAGATTTCACAATATGACATTCCCCTCAGTCAGGATGGCTATCTGATGGTTGAGGTCAATGGGCAGGAGCGCCGCATCGGCATTACGCGCGTCCATCTGGAAGAAGATACAGCGCGTCTATCGCATCATGATGGTTATAGTCTGGTGGATGTGAATCGTGCTGGTACACCTCTAATGGAGATTGTCAGCGAACCGGATATGCGCACCCCAGAAGAAGCCCGACTCTATATGCAGAAGTTACGCGAGATACTGGTCTACCTCGGTGTTTCATCCGGGCGCATGGAAGAGGGCAGTTTGCGTTGTGATGCCAACATTTCGGTCCGACCGCGTGGGCAAGAGAAGCTTGGCACAAAGGTCGAAATTAAAAATATGAATA
>JAJZEJ010000252.1 GCA_021828635.1 Chloroflexota bacterium | reverse complement strand
CAGCAGATAACTGCCTAAGCCAGCAGAAACCTTCCAGCCATGTTTGAGGCTAGCGGCACTGCCGGTCACGGCATAGCTGCCCTGGCCGTAGATGCCCCACGAGGTGTTGTCGACCGTGCCGAGGAACTGCGTCCAGGCCGGGCTGCCGAAGGTCGAGGAGTGCGAACGGTCCGAACCGGTTTCGCGGAACCAGGTGGCCCCCAGCGCATCCCAGGCATTGCTGGACACAAACAGGACTTCCTCTTTTGCCACAGGAAAAGTCTCGAAGATCAGGCCATAGCATTCCGGCGCGGTCTTGAAACGGCGTAGCGGCGCCACCGAGATGACCTGGTCCAGCAGGTTTGTCATGCCTGCGCTGTCCACTGCGGGCTGCAGCATTTCCAGGTTGCCGTTGGAGAGGACTCGGATTACCGAGGCCGCCAGCTGGCCGGTGAAGCTGTTGCTGGCCTTGTCGGTGCCGGGGATGCACGGCCAGGGGAAGCACGAGCCGACGGTGTTGATGCATTGGTTGTTGCAGCAGCTCTCGCCGCTCTATCAACAGTATGCCCAGGGTATGGCCGAGGATGCACCCATTCGGGCGTTGCTGGCACTCGTGGATACGGACCAGCCCTTGCCCATTCCCTTTTTCAGCGCCGTCAATTTCCTGCTGTTGCGTGACCAGACCCATCCGTTGGCTGATTTCTACCCGTACTTACGAGAGGAACCACGCTCAGCTGAGGGGGTCTATCCCTTCTTCCGCAACTTTTGTCTCACGCATGAGCAGGAGTTACGGGCGTTGTTACCCACGATGCGCCTGCAAACCAATGAGATCACACGCTGCGCCAACCTGTTACCTGCCTTCCACCTGCTCTTTCGGCGTGGTGGCCACGTGCCGTTGGTGCTGATCGAGATTGGGGCGAGTGCTGGTCTCAACCTGCTGTGGGATTTCTACGGCTATACCTATGAGACCGAGACGGAACACGCCTACTGGGTCAATACGTCTTTCGCACCTGTGCAACTACACTGCCTGCTGCAAGGGCCGCATGTGCCGCTCTTTCCCACACAGATGCCTCCCATTGCGAAACGTGTAGGCATCGACCTGCATCCTCTTGATCTCACGAGCGAGCAAGATGTGCGCTGGTTGCGAGCCTATATCTGGCCCGAAGAACTGCATCGCTACGCGCTGCTCGATGCCGCCATCGCCCAGGCCAGGCCGCATCCCCCGCAACTGCTAGCAGGCGATGCGGCTGATCTCTTGCCGACGGTGCTGGAAGGATTACCCTGGGATCAGACGGTGTGCCTCTGGCATAGTTACGCGCTTCGTCAAGGACCAGTCGCTGTGCGCGAACGCATCCAGCAGGTAGTGACGCAACAGTCCATGCGACGCACCATCTACCGCGTCTCGCTCGAAATGGAACCAGGCGAGTGGGAAGCTCCCCGTCTAGAACTCTTTACCTATCATCAGGGGCGCTGTGTCAGCTCTGACTGGTTAGCGACGTGCGACGTACACGGGAGCGAGATGTGCTGGCGCTCGCCGCTCGGCTTCTAAGCCAGAAAGAAAGGAGATGGGAATGATCCCTGATGAATCCCCTGCCCTGTCACCTGTGTCGGCTCCAGCAACAGTCCAGGAGACGGTGGACCCATCGACAACAACGACGGTGCAGGGCGCTCCACGCCCGATGCGTCTGCGCTATCAGATGAGTTTTTTACTGGCGAGTACGGTTGGCGGGCTGTCCAGTGTGTGTATCAAACAACTCTTATTGCCTCTTCAGGTGAGTGTGCTTGACCCCAAGAACACGAACACCTCTTTTGCCTTGGTGGCCTCCATCGGCGCATTCGCTGGTCTCATTGCCGCACCCCTCACGGGAGCCTTGAGTGATCGCACCACCGCACGCTGGGGACGGCGACGCCCCTGGATCGTCTTTGGTCTCCTCGTTGGCGTGATCGGCCTGCTCATCATGGCGCTGGCACGCAGTATCCCTCTCTTGCTCGGTGGCGAAATCCTGGCGCAAATCGGCGTGGATACCATTCTGGCCACGGTGACGGCGCTCATTCCTGACCAGATGCCAACTGAAAAGCAAGCTGGCCTCTCAGCCCTCAATGGCATGGCTCCCGTGGTGGGTGGCGTCTTCGGCCTCGTCTTGGTGACGCTCTTGACCAACACACGCATCGTGGCACAAGGCTATCTGCTCCTCATCGGTCTCTCCGTGCTGTTCGTCGGTCTCTTCCTGCTGGTGGTACGTGAGCATCCTATCCCGCCTGTGGAGGTGCCGCCGTTTCACTGGCGAGCGTTTGTCGCAAGCTTCGTTCGTCCGCTCACGGCACGCGATTTTGTGTACACGCTGCTCTCGCGCCTGCTGGTGTTTCTGACGTTCACCATTCTGGGAGCGTACCTGCTCTTCTATTTGCGGGGTGCCTTCCATCTCTCGGTACCGGTGGCCGCGCAGAGGGTGACACTCTTTCAGTTGCTCTCGACAGGCTTGCTGGTGATGATGGCCTTGTTCTCTGGCTGGCTCTCGGCACGCATTCAACGCCTCAAGCCGTTTGTGTGCGTGGGTGCGGTGTTGATGGCGGTCGCCTTGCTCGTCATCGCACTGCTACCAACCTGGTCGGCGCTGCTCATCGCTGCGGCCCTCTTTGGCAGTGGTTTTGGGCTGTATTTAGGAGTGGATATCGCGCTAGCCGTGCGTGTGCTACCGAGCCAGACCGAGCGTGGCAAAGACCTGGGCCTGATCTACACCGCGATCTTCCTACCACTCATCCTCAGTCCTATCATTGGGGCGGTGATCTTGAACTCCCTGCACAGCTTCACGATGCTATTTCTGGTGGCGGCGCTCGCTAGTGTGGTAGCCGCGGGAATGATTGTGCCGGTGCGTGCGGTGCGCTAAGCAGGCGAAAAAGCACGTGCAATGCAGCATTCTTCCCACCTGAATGACTGGTGGGAAGAATGCTGCATTGCAGTCCCCTCGTGCCGGGGCATCCTCATGAAACTCTGTCATGTGGTAGTGTCCGCCACCTCTGAATACCACATTGCAGTCCCTCAAATCGGGGCATCCTCATGAAACTGCAGCTCTTCAAGAGCTTCATTGAACTTCCCCCGGTTTGATAGAGTCCCCAAAGCTGAGATAGACTTGATCAAACCAGGAAGGGATCACTATGGCAAAGGTTCAAAAAACCTACATACGAGAATTCAAAGAGGAAGCAGTCCGACTGGCCCAAACCAGCGGAAAGCCTATCGCGCAGATTGCCCGCGAGCTGGGAATCTCCGATTCAGCCATTCATGGATGGCGTAAGGAATTGACGGAGCATGGGAAAGACGCATTTCCAGGCAAAAGGTATCAAACCGAGCTTGAAGAAGAAAATCGTCGCTTGAAACGCGAACTCGAAAGGGTCCAACAAGAGCGTGACATACTAAAAAAACTCATATAGGATCTCTCGTTGATGAGTTACGATGGAGCGAGTTGTATCTCTCCTGATGGTTTTCCTTCAGATCGCGATGACTGATAGCCCCCATACGATGCTTGCGATGCAGCTCGCGATCATACCGTTGAGGCTCTGGGTGGTGGACGCCATCCCGATAATTGTGTACTGATGAGACTATCGCAAGAGGGTAGCAAGAGGAGATACTACAGGCATAGGTGTTCCTTGCGAACACACGTCGAAATTCCCAAACAAGGAGGAAAACTATGCCTGTTCCTGAGAAAAAGCGTACCACATCGGCCTCTGCTTCCTCAACTGACGAGTACATCTCCTCGGAGTTAGCAGACCAGCAAGCCTTTCATGCCCACTTGCGTGCCTTGACCCGCAACGCCGTCCGTGCGGTGATCGAAGCCGTGATGCACGAGGAATTGGAGCAGTTGCCTTCGAGCGGCGTGGGGCGAGTGTACGCCAGACCGTAAAGGCTACCGCAATGGAAGCTACACGCGTGAGTCTTCCGACCGCATCCGGTCCGATTGAAGACCTGCATGTCCCGAGAGATCGTGCAGGTGAGTTTCACACCCAGGTCTTTGAGCGCTACAGTCGTTACGAACCACAGGTAGCCGAAGGCTTGACCCAGATGTTTGTCGCGGGTGTCAGCACGCAAAAAGTCGGGGAAGTCGCCCAGACGTTGATGGGAGTGGCCCCCAGTGCCAGTACGGTGAGTCGCCTCAACCACACCTTGATCGAACAATTCGAGGAGTGGCGTGAGCGGGCACTGCAAGCGCATTGGCGCATTGTCTACTTGGATGGCGTCCACTTCAGTGTTCGTCATGGTGAACAAACCGATGCCACGATCCTGCTCACCGCATTGGGCGTGGATCTGGAAGGCAACAAGGAAGTGCTTGCCTTGCGCGCCTGCGCCGAGGAAAGTAAGGATGGGTGGATGGATCTGCTGCAAGATATCCGCACACGTGAGGTCACGCAGATTGATTTGATCATCACCGACGGACATGACGGTTTGCTCGCAGCAGTAGCCGCGCTGTTTTCGGCGACACTGCGCCAGCGGTGTGTTGTCCACAAGCAGCGGAATGTGATGAACGCCATTCCCAAACGAGAGCAGAATACTGTGGCGACCGAACTGGCAGGCATCTGGAAGTCGGCGACAAAGGAAGATGCACTCATCCAACTGGCAGCCTTCAAAGGCAAATATGTGCAACGCTATCCCGAAGCCGTGCGCAGTTTGATGGAAGATGAAGCGCATCTGCTCACCTTTTACGATTTCCCACCGGTGATGCATCGCTACATTCGCACCACGAACGCCATTGAAAGTTTCTTTAGCAATGTGCGGCAGCGCACTGATCAGATTGACGCCTTCACCACGGAAACGTCGTGTTTGACCATCGTCTGGGCCGTGATGCAAGGAATCAAGTTGCCCAAGATTCCTGTGGGCTAAGCGCTGAACCGGTAGCCATGCTGTGAACGACTAAGCAACCGACCGAAAAGGGCGGCTCAGGGCAACACAAAACGTGTTGCCATCCTTGTGTAACAGGGAGACTTCA
>JAJZEJ010000393.1 GCA_021828635.1 Chloroflexota bacterium | reverse complement strand
CATCAACTACTTTGCCGACCTGCAAGGATTGGAGCCGACACGCTTGAAAGAACTGGCGGCGCGTTTCGATGTCGAACTCAAACGCCCGCTCAAAAACTACTCGAAGGGTATGCGGCAGAAGATTGGCATCGTGCTGGCCTTCATGTGTGATCCTCGCTTGCTTATCCTGGACGAGCCAACCTCCGGCCTCGATCCGTTGGTGCAGAAGACCTTCAACGAGTTCTTACTAGAAGAGCAGGCACGTGGCAAAACCATCTTTATGAGTTCGCATATTATGAGTGACGTGGAGAAAGTCTGTCAGCGTGTGGCCGTCATTCGTGATGGTCTGCTTGTAACCGTCGAGACCGTCGAGGCGTTGCGCGAGAAGGCTGGACAGCGCGTGACCGTCGAATTTGGTGATAGCGTTGCGGCTGAGGAGCTGGCGCGTCTCCCTGGTGTGCGCGATGTCACGCAGACCAACGGCCTCTATCATTTCACGATTGGCGGCAGCATGGATGCGCTGGTCAAGATGCTCAGCCAGCACGAGGTGCGCCGCCTGCTGGCCGAAGAGGCTCCATTAGAAGAGGTCTTCCTAAAATTTTACGAAGAGCAACCTGCTCCTGTTCATGCTCTATAAAAGGAGAGGCAATCATGGTCACAACCTCTGTACCATCTACTCTACCACCACTGCCAGCGCCAAAAAAACGGTTGCGCGGCTTGCCTATCGCTATGCGAACGCTAGCAAATGCCAAAACGCTATTGAGTGCATGTATCTTCTATGCCATGTTTATCGCGCTGATCGTCGGTCTGATCTACCCTGCTATGAAACAGGTCAACGTCGGTGCTTACCTGACCTCGACAGCGGTAGCGAGCTTGGTAGGCGTGAAGTTGTCGAATGTTTCGAGCTTTGTGGCGATTATTGGCCTGGAACTCTACGGTGCGTTCTATGGCGTCATTTTTGGCGGCATCATTGCCTACATGGCCGGAGCCGCTTTGCCCGCGACTATCGAGAATGGCACGCTTGACCTGGCTCTGGCGCGTCCGATCAGTCGCACGCATTACTACATAGAATTGTGGTTGAGCGGGCTACTGGCCAGTCTTCTCACCAGTGTAGCGACGATTTTTGCGGTCTGGCTCAGTACGTTGTTTGTGAAGGATGCGCAAATCAACTGGACGTGGCTAACAATCACACAGTTGATCGAGTTCGCCTTCCTGATTTTCGCGGTCGGTGTGGGGATGCTTTTTGGCTCGTTTATGAGCGCAAGTCGCAGTGCGGGTGGTGCCGCCGTTGGCATCATTGGCCTGAGCTATGTGATGAATATGCTTGGCACATTGTCAAATAACCTGAATTGGCTGCTCAAAATCGAGCCGTACTACTACACGCCAGGAGTGCAGGCGCTGGTGCAGCACGATTTCACGCGCTGGCATCCCTGGGTACTGGTCGGCGTGGGCCTGCTCTGTGGCCTGATTGGCCTGCTCATTTTCAATCGCCGTGACCTACCGACGACGTAAGGCGAATCTAAACGTAGGGGTCGATGTATCGCGCCAGAACCCGTGAGTCGTGCGACCCACGTGGACAAACGCGATTCCAAACAGTGTCCTCCCACGTGCTACACGCGCTCGACACGAACAACCGGTGCAGGCGCGATACATCGGCTCCTACATTTGTATATTATGCACGAAAAATGTGCAGATGTGTTGACATTTAATAGCGTTGGCGATAACGTAGAAGTGTCACGGAGACCAATGCCGGGTTCCCCTTGATTTCCTTCAAAGTATACTGGTGGAGTGGGTTGGTGCGAGAAACAGGTTTAACGTAGGTTTCGTCAATTGTAGGTCAGTAGCACATAGACAAAGCATAGCAATACATCCAACCAGGTAGAAGGAAGATAATGATGAACCTGAAGTTCACCGAAACATCTTTTAATGTGAGCGAGCAAATTTTACCAGCAAATACAATCAGCCCGTCACAGGAGTTGAGCGATGAGGAATTGAGGCGAGTATATGGAGGACAAGGTATGAGCATGGATATGGGTATGGGACATGGTATGGGTAACATGACGATGAAGGGTAGTAGCTCAGGTGGTAAAAAAGGATATTCCTTGCGCGTGCATTTGTATGGTTCAAATTACTGGAATCACTGGAAGCGTACAAGCTATAGTGGGCATGGCGGAGATGAAGACGAGGATTAATAACCTTTACTGAACGTAGATTGTGAGCGATGCAAGAGAGCAGGGGTATTATGCCCCTGCTCGTGTTGTCTTTATAGCATACTCCTCTCTCTGGCCTATTGGTCTATTTATCTCTTGACAACCGATGTGTAAACCAGTATATTTAAGAAAAAGGTGTAAACTGCGATGTAAACCGGAGATGAACGATGGAAAAAGAATCGCTGCCTTCCTATGAGCATGTTGTTTTCAATCATACCTACTTGGAACTATCATTGGTTCAGCTTAGGTATCCACCTGTACAACGTTTTTCGGACGAAAGCTATATGGTGGGTATAAAAGAAGCAATTGCGAATGATTATCCTCTCGTTAGTACTGAACAAGGAATGAACATTATTGTAACGCCTCAAGGGGTAAATCAAACTCCTGGTGCAACCCTCTTACGTTTTACAAGTATTGATTCACGATGGTCTGTCATCCTCTCTGCTGACTTTGTTTCGCTGGAAACAAGAGAATATACAGATATTAATGATTTTTCCGAGCGTTTTGCTAGTATTTTGAGTCATATCGAAAATCATTTTCAACCACGCCATCAGTTACGCATAGGGCTACGTTACATTAACGAGTTTCGTCATCCTGATGGCGATAAATATGAAACATGGTGTCATTTACTTAGCCCTAAACTACTTGGCTCAGGGGTAGATAACGCAATTGGTGGTAAAACTGTTCAAACAATTGCAGAAATACTGACTGAACGTGAGGATGGTAAAGTCTTGCTGCGTCATGGTTTTCTTAATGGTTCTACTGTTGTCCCTGCTCCAACAAAGCAAGTCAAAACAGGGCCGTTTTATCTTCTTGATATTGATTATTATGATGAAACACCTGTTAAGTTTGCTATTGAGACACCCGTAAGGCGAATGATTAACTATAATAGTTTCTTGTACGACGTTTTTCGTTGGTCTATGGATGGTGGCGATTTATATCAGCAAATGCGGGGATAAATATGAGTAAATATGCGTTTGTACCTGAGTGGACTGAACCATTGCGCAATCTCGCTCTTGGAGTAAGTATTGCTTCTTTCTTTCTTGTGCCTTCTTCCCCTCCTACGGTCATGAATAATCAACGCTTTTTACAACAGAAGGTTACAATTGTTGAAACGTTACCGGACGGCATTCCTGATTTGCGTAGAGTCCATTTTCGTACAGCGCATGGTCTGGATACCCCTACTATTCTATTGCGGAAGCAACAGCCAGATGATAAAATTGAAAACCAGAATCTACCATATATTTTACGTAATATTACAGGACTCCCTGTAGAAACATTGGCATCCTTAGCTGGTGTTAGTCGGAATGCTTATTATAAATGGCTTGATGGCGGTGGCGTTAATGAAGAACATGTGGCACATCTCAAAGAGCTATTAGATGTCTTTCGCACTTTGCAAAATATACGTGGCTCTAGTTTAAAGGAGTTTCTAGAAACATCTGGTATAGGTGGAAAACCCGTTGATATGCTTGTCAAAGGGGAAAGCAACCTGGTGATAGGTCTTGCACTTCGTGCTTCTGCTTCTCGTTCACCGGTTTCCAGTTTGTCTAATGTTGCTCGAAATAGTAGTGGATTACCAGGTTGGACTCGTCCAGCTATTTCTCTTAATTGGGGCGCTCCACGATTAACCGATAAAGAGCAGGAAGTAGCACTTGATCAACTTAGCCCAAGAGCTGTGCCTGAAAACTTTCATCCTATATCCGGTATTTTGGATGACGAGACAAAAGAGAGGTTTGCTCGTTGGATAGGACACCGCTTTAATCGCCCTGCTATCCATGATGATATTGTTGCCGCAGTTCATAAGCCTATAGTTGATAACCTTGCTGAGTTGCGACGAAATAACGATCTTGATATAAAGGCTTTGGATATGGTTAAAGAAGTACGCTTGGCTAAGATTGTTGGCAACCCTCCATATGATGTTCGTCTGCTATTTATTATTCCAGAGAGTGGACTTCCAGACGACGGATTTGCGTTGGCCCGTCTAGTTTCTCGTATGAGCGAATGGTTCAATCCGCTTGCTGCGCGTTTGGTTGCATGGGATGTGCGCCATTTATATGAGATTAGTGTTGGAGATTATCTCGATACTCAGCAGATTTATCTTGAACACTACACTTATCAAGGCGAGTCTGCAACAGGATTTACGCCTCCTTCTCATCTGTAATATTTAGAAAGTTCCCAGGATAGTGGGCGATAAATGCCGCCCAGCAGCACGGCGAGGCCAGGAATGCTTCTCTCGCTCTGGCAGGCTCCCATCGACATCTTGTCAATTAGTCGATTTCGATATGCCTCTTTTCAGCCGATAAGCTCGGTGGATTCAACTTCTGCCCGATAAGGAGGCGCGAAAACGGTTGACACTCTGTATTCGTTTTGGTATGATGGATATGTAGCACCCGTAGCTCAATGGATAGAGCGTCTGACTACGGATCAGAAGGTTGCGAGTTCGAGTCTTGCCGGGTGCGCTCTCTCAACCCGCCACTAGGGCGGGTTGACGCTTTTCTTCAGAAAACAAATACCTCCCCTTTTTCGCTCTACATTTGCATAGACAACTATCTCTACAAGCTTGCCCCAGTGGATTATCGGCGCTATCCGCATGCTCATTGGAATGGCCTTGCTCTGCCAACTTTTCTGCGTATGTTATACACTAGAGGCATACCAAATGTGGAAAGGAGAAGATATGCTAAGGTATTCAGTATTTTTCAGGTAGTATGTTAAGAAAAAGAGAAAACAATAAGAGAGGAGAGGAACTACACGATGGCACTCAAAATTATACA
>JAJZEJ010000074.1 GCA_021828635.1 Chloroflexota bacterium | reverse complement strand
AATCTGTGGCACGACGGCTTCATCGATTTCAAGAATGGAAATGGCATGGCCAGAACGACGCAGTTGTCCATTGGGCTGGGCGCGAATGACAAGCGAACTGGCCGCGCCGCGTAGCAGATTCGCACCCTCGCGGTTGCGCCAGACACGCATGCCTGCATCGTTAACAATAGCGGATAGGAAACTGCTTGTCGTGGTTTTGCCGTTAGTACCGGTAACGATGACACAGCCATATTCTAATTGAGAGGCCAGATGCTCGACAATATCTGGATAGAGACGCTGGGCGACAACTCCGACAATGCTGGTGCCTCCGCCCAGATGCAGACGGCGACTGAGTGCGCCTGCGGTTCTTCCGCCTACGACCGCCAGACCGGCCCGTAATGGATGGCGCTTCTGATTGGAGTTGCCCTGCGGGTGAATCGTTGCATGTGTCGCAGAAGATGATGCGGACATATCGCTCCCTTGCTGTTTGGCACGAGATTCCTGTGCAAGGAACTGAAACGATTTTTGTTTGCGCACGTTATTCCTCCAATTCAATCGGCACGTCAATCTGCTTTTTTATGTTGCATGCAGCATAGCATGCAGTCGCAATCGGGTCAAGAGGAGTTGCCCTGGCACTCTTGGTCATCAGGCTGTATTATGCAACCTTTTTCTTTATTGTCGCGTAGTACCTCTGGCTAGAGACAACTACATATGCTGAAGGTATTGCCAAATTATGATATTCTTGCTATCCTGCATAGGAAATTTTTCCGTCGTGTTTGCCGTTTCCAGAAGTAGTACAACTTAGGTAGCAATGGTACTTGTCAGCATATGCTATTCTATCTTTTAAGATAGAGAACTCAAGCATAAACAGGTCTCTCAGTAGTGAAGGTTGGGAAAAGGTCAATGGCAAAAAAGCTGGTTATCGTAGAATCACCCGCGAAAGCGAAAACTATAGAGAAATTCCTGGGGCGCGATTTTGAAGTGCGTGCCTCGATGGGACACATTATGGACCTACCCAAGAGAGGTCTGGGTGTTAGCACCCGCAAGAATTTCGCACCACAATATGAAATTATCGAAAAGAAAGACAAATTAATCGACGAACTCAAGGCAGCTTCCAAGCGTGCCGATGAAGTCTACCTGGCCCCTGACCCTGATCGGGAGGGTGAATTTATCGCATGGTCGCTCAAAAACGCGCTTGATTTGCAAAATCCACACCGTGCCGTTTTTAATGAGATTACGAAAAAAGCGGTGCAGGATGCGATTAAAAAACCACGTGAGATTGATGAAGACCTGTTCAATGCTCAGCAAGCACGCCGTGTTCTTGATCGTCTGGTCGGCTACAAAATTAGTCCCCTGCTCTGGCGGCGTATCCAGTCTGGTACCAGTGCCGGGCGTGTCCAATCGGTTGCTCTACGCCTGATCTGTGACCGCGAAACGGAAATTCGCGCCTTTGTCCCAGAAGAATACTGGAGCATCACTGCTCTGTTAAGCAAGCATAAGCAGGTACAACGTTTTGAGGCTATCCTCATCACCCGTCTCAAAGATATGGCTACCTTAAATGGTGATGAGGCAGAAGGTGCTGAGGGTGCTGAGGGTGCTGAGGGTGCGGAGAGTGGAGAGCAGAGTGGCACAAATGGCACGCAAGCCAATGGCACGAAACTGGCGCAGACCGCGAAAGGCCGCATCAAAATCTCTTCAAAGGAAGAGGCTGATGCTATTCTGGCTGAGTTGCAAGGCGCGACGTATAGCGTTCTCAAATATGAAGAGCGTGAGCAGCGCCGTCAACCTAATCCGCCTTATACCACCAGCACAATGCAGCAGGACGCCTCTGTGCGACTGTACTTCAAGCCTAAGCGCACGATGAGTCTGGCACAGCAGTTGTATGAGGGCATCGAATTGGATGAGCGTGGTCACCAGGGTCTCATCACCTACATGCGTACCGACTCTACCCGCGTTTCTGACGAGGCTCAGGCCAGTGTTAAAGCCTATATTGGGCAGGAGTTTGGATCGCAGTATGTTGGAGCTGGTCGCACTGGTAAAGTGAAGGTGACGACGCAGGATGCCCATGAAGCCATTCGTCCAACGGATGTCTCGCTAACGCCGCAGGTCGTCAAGCGATACCTGTCCTCAGACCAGTTCAAGCTGTATAACCTGATCTGGCAGCGTTTCGTTGCCAGCTTTATGGCACCAGCCGTGTTTGATACGGTGCGTGTGGATATTGTTGCAAAGCAGTATGTCTTCCGCGCAACTGGCTCCAATCTCAAATTCCGCGGTTTTTATGCTGTGTGGCCGCGTGAAGAGGATGAAAAGATGTTACCGGTAATGCAGGTCAATGAGGCGCTTGATCTGCACAACTTGAAGCCGGAACAGCATTTCACACAGCCGCCGCCACGCTTTACTGAAGCGAGCCTGATTAAAGAGTTGGAAGAGCAGGGCATTGGGCGTCCAAGTACTTATGTGCCAATTATCAGCACCATTCAGGATCGTGGGTATGTCGATCAAGAGCAGCGCCGTTTCGTGCCAACGTGGCTGGGCGAGACGGTCAATGAGGTGATGGCTAAACACTTCCCCGATATTGTAGATGTCAGCTTCACGGCAGACATGGAGCGCAAACTAGACGATGTTGAGGATGGACACCGCTCATGGACTGAGTTTCTGCATAACTTCTATGATGCCTTCAAAGTGACAATGGAGAAGGCTGAATCGGAGATGAATAAGGTGCAGAAGCCGGTGGAAGAGCTAGAAGAATTATGCCCCGATTGTGGACGTAACCTGGTTATTCGGACCGGGCGTTTTGGCCGCTTCATCTCCTGTGCTGGCTTCCCGGATTGCCGTTACAGCCGTTCGGTAGTCACCAAAACAGGCGCGTTGTGTCCAAACTGTGGTGGCGACTTGGTAGAGCGCAAGACCAAGCAGAAGAAGCGCATCTTCTATGGTTGTGTCAACTATCCAACCTGCAACTTCGCCATCTGGGCGAAGCCAGTGCCAGACCTCTGCCCCAATTGTGGAGGTCTGATGATTATTCCCAAACCAGGCCAAGAGCCAATCTGTTACAACGAGGTCTATCTCGCGCAGCATGTCAATGATGAAAAGCCGCAGCAAGGAGAGCGGGCGGCTTCTAACCATGCAGCGAATGGGGAAGAGCGTGGAGCGCGTGGTAGCAGGACAGCGCAGAATGGCAGTGTAGTAGAAGAAAGTCAAGGTAAACGTCCTACAAGCAGGAGAACAAAGACGACGACAGGAGCCTCTGCTGAAACGCCTGCGGCCAGGAGTACGGGTACACGAAAAGCGACGACGCGCAAAACATCTGCATCGGCCTCGCGCTCAAAAGGCACCGGCAGTTCGTCGGCGAAAAAGCGAACAACACGCACTTCAGCAACGGCGGAGTCACCCGCACCAGCAGAGAAGACTGCTACCGGACGCAAAAAAGCAAAAGCGGTGCAGTAAGCAGAACGAGATGGTTAGATGTTGTGGTATAATGCACAATAATTCTAACCTCTCCTGATGGGGACAAGTTCTGCAACAATGGAGGATTCCATGCCGCATGCAGTAACGCTCATACCTGGTGATGGGACAGGGCCAGAAATCACCGAGGCTACACGCCGAGTGCTGGAAGCAACGGGGGTCGCCTTCGAGTGGGATATACGCCAGGCTGGAGCGGAAATGCTAGAAAAATATGGCACCGTTCTACCGGAAGATGTCATCGACTCAATTAAACGTACCAAAGTAGGATTGAAAGGTCCGATCACTACCCCGGCTGGTAAAGGTCAGCGTAGCGCAAATGTAACATTGCGCAAACGCCTGGACCTCTATGCCAACATTCGCCCCGCTAAGACCTATCCAGGGCTACGCTCGCGCTATGAAAACATTGATCTTATCATCGTTCGTGAAAACACCGAGGATTTATACGCAGGTATCGAATTTCAGCGCGGCACCCCTGAATACGAGGAGTTTCTGGAGATGGTCAAGCGTCTGACGAATCATAGCCTGGACCCCAACTCAGCGATGAGTATCAAATATATCTCAGTCGCTGCCACGCGCCGGATTGTCAAATTTGCATTTGAGTATGCACGTATGAATAACCGCCGCAAGGTGACGGCTGTTCATAAGGCCAATATCATGAAGTTGTCAGATGGTCTCTTTCTATCGACGGCTAACGAAGTGGCTAAAGAGTACCCTGATATTCAGTATGAAGATCGTATCGTTGACAACATGTGTATGCAACTGGTGCAGAAACCGGAATGTTACGATGTGCTGGTCCTGCCCAATTTGTATGGTGATATTATCTCAGACCTTTCGGCAGGACTGATTGGGGGACTTGGCGTGGCTCCTGGCGCGAATATTGGCAATCTGTATGCGGTATTTGAACCGGTGCATGGAAGCGCCCCTAAGTATGCTCGCCAGAACAAGGTGAATCCGATGGCAATGATGTTTTCAGGCGTGCTAATGCTGCGGCACTTGCGCGAAAAAGAGGCCGCAGCACGCCTGGAAAAAGCCTTGATGCAAGTCATTGCTGAAGGGAAGAATGTCACCTACGACCTCAAGCCGCGCCCGGACGACCCGACCGCCGTCGGCACTTCACAGGTCGCCGACACCATCATCGAAAGAATGCATCACCCGTAGGGCGTGATTGATCACGCCCTCCCTACCGACGCCATTTGTGACGGGCATGGATTTCGCGGATCGTGCCGGAGCGTGAACGCATCATCACTGACGAGGTGCGTGCGCCCCAACCGAAATATTGCACTCCATTGAGTAGCTCTCCGCTCGTAATACCGGTGGCTGCGAACGAAACATCATTGCCTTTGACTAAATCATCGGTGCGGTAGACCTTGTTGATATCAATGCCATCGGCTTTGAGTCGCTCGCGTTCTTGCTCGTCGCGCGGCCAGATTTTACACTGGATTTCACCGCCGACACACTTGAGAGCTGCCGCCGCCAGTACCGCTTCTGGCGCACCGCCGATGCCCATGAGTATATCAAT
>JAJZEJ010000303.1:3625-4996 GCA_021828635.1 Chloroflexota bacterium | reverse complement strand
TATGCCAGCCAGGGAAACCGGCACCCCAGGGGCTGGACCAGTTCATCTGACGCTCCGGGCCGCCGTATTTCCAGAGTGCGAAGTCTTCTGGAGCATCCTTGTCCTCGGCAACTTCCATCTGCTGCCTGCCATGACCACCGGCACGCAGATTTTCGACAGTGTTGCCGGAGAGGATACCATATTCGGGGAAGCGGCTGACATCGTAGTAGACGTTGCCATTGCGCACATAGGCTAGCTCACGCTCAACCAGTTGCTCCGTCATAGCGATCATCTCTGGAATGTGATCGGTCGCTTTTGGACTGAGATGCGGCGGTAGAATGTTCATCTCTGCCGCATCACGCATGTATTGCTGTGTGTAGTAGTCCGCTATCTCGCGTGCGGAGCGTCCCGTTGTGCGTGCCTCGTGTTCCAGCTTGTCCTCGCCACTCTCTTCGGTATCGTTTTGTAAGTGTCCCACATCAGTAATATTGCGTACCAGGTACACGTCATAGCCGTTGTAAACCAACATCCGGTGTAGCCAGTCGGTCATGACGAAGGTGCGGAAATTGCCGATATGAATATCCTTGTACACCGTGGGACCGCAAGAATAGATACCAACTTTCGGTGCATGAAGGGGTATAAACAGTTCTTTTGTGCGTGTCAATGTATTGTACAGGTAAATTGGTTGCTGGGTATTTGTAACCATGAGCTATACTCCTCTAGTGTTTGTGAGATTATGGGCCTGTTGGGTAACAATGCTTGAGGTAGTAACTCAGACAGTGGAACAATGTGAGGTGAGGTAGTCTGTTAGAGCAGGATGAAGCACACGTTCCTACATCCACGAAGTGCTGAGCTACATAAATTGCCTTCGTGGACGTAAAGACAGGTACAATAATGTGTTTGATACTTCACGATTCTCTCCAACATTTCCTGGGTCGCTTTGATATCTTGATTTGACACAGTATAGCATATCTTGCAAGCGAAGACTAGGTGGTCGGTTAACAAAGTTCTCACATATTCTTCACATTTAATGTGAAGAATATGTGTTACTGTAAATTGTTGTTGTTAGAAGCTATTAACATCTTTTTACTCGAAAAATCTGATGAAAATGTTATGAAAATGTTATGTTATAACGTCTCTATTAGTAATGTATGGTTGTATGATAGTATATGGGCAACCTTCGCAGATCATGTGACAGGAGAGATATCCACCATGCGTCGGATGAGAAAGAACGAGGTCATGAATATCATTGTGATGTATCACGCAAAAGGCACAGCATGCTACTATCGCTATCCACCTGATCCACCAACTCAGCCAGAACCCGATCCACCACGGCCGCCACCTATTATTGTGGAGAACCCTCTGAACATGTTGGTCATGAGGTAGCACATC
>JAJZEJ010000303.1:0-3615 GCA_021828635.1 Chloroflexota bacterium | reverse complement strand
TGATAGCTGGAATGGTTCTAGCTATCAGAGGATATATTATGCTGCAATATGACTGCTGTATCTCTCTACACACGGGCTGCTTCAGCCATAACTGCTCTTACGGCGAAGTAGGAAGATTGGGGATGATGTACGACGATGGCCGCTGTTGATTGCTCCGGTACAAGTTGATATGCCTCGGTCAGTTCAACGCCAATTGCCTCTGGCGCTGGTAGCAACTGGAAGAGTTGGGTGTGGTCTTCGAGGTCTGGAATGGCTGGATAGCCCCAACTGTAACGGCGTCCACGGTGTTCGTCTAGACCAAGTTCATGGCGCACGAGGCGATTGACATATTCAGCCAGTCCCTCGGCCATCTCGACGGCGAGGCCATGCACGAAATAGGCTTCTGAGTAGTCACCAGCCTGTTGCAGGCGTGCGATAGCATCACTGGCGGCATTGCCCATTGTGACGATTTGCAAGGCCACCACATCCACCTTGCCACTCTCGACAGAGGCGAAGTAGTCGGCCAGACTGAGCCGCTCGTGTTCACTCTGGCGCGGGCAATGGAAGCGTGTTACCTCATTCAGTGTCCCTTTGCGTTGATATTCCTTGTGGTTATAGACAATTAACGAGTTGCCACTAGATTGGCAAGGGAAGTAGCCATAGATTGCCTTCGGTTGCAGGTAGCGTTGTTGGCGTGCCTCGCGCAACATGCGTTCCAGGCGTGGCTGAAACTCTTCCTCAACCAGGCGCGTGAACTCCTCGCCGTGCGCTTTGCCGCCCCAGTGCAGGCGATAGAGTGTTTTGAAGTCCATGCAAACTGCCACATCTTCCAGTCCGATACGTTCCACCACTCGTGGTCCCCAGAATGGTGGTGTTGGCAGCGTTGAAACGGGCTGAATGCTCTCCGATGGCCGCTGATCTTCTGGTTCATTTGTCGTATGCACGGCTGGCTGGTTGGCCTTTTTTAGACGTTCGCGTACCGCCTCTTCTCTGATGCGTTTGACAAAGATAGCGCGTTCTTCCGGCGACGTTGTGAGCTTATCAACGATCTCTAAGCCCTCAAAGGCGTCGCGGGCATAGAAGACGCCTGGCTCGTAGGGTGTTGGTGTCTCATCTTCCTGACCGTTGAGGAACAGGATACGCCGTCCATAAGAGCGATTAATAGCCGCGCCGCCAATAATTACCGGAAAGCTCAAGCCGCGTTTATGCAGTTCTTGCACGCAGAGCGGCATCTGTTTTGAGGTACTAACCAGTAGCGCGGAAAGTCCAATCACATCGGCATTGACCTCAATGGCTTTATCAAGGATGGTATTGAGTGGTACCTGTTTGCCCAGATCATAGACGGTATAGCCGTTATTGCTCAGGATGGTATTAACTAGGTTTTTGCCGATATCGTGGACATCGCCAAAGACGGTTGCTAGAACCACTTTCCCTTTCGTATAGCCTTCTTTTTTCTCCAGATATTGTTCTAGATGGGCGACGGCGCGTTTCATCACCTCAGCCGATTGCAGTACGAAAGGCAAAATTAGCTCACCAGCGCCGAAGCGGTCGCCCACGTCTTTCATCGCTGGGAGCAGGACAGTATTGAGGACATTGACAGCAGCCTCACCGCGCTGGCCCTGCATGGCCTCAGTGCGTTCCGTGATAACTTCGTCGATAAGTGGCTCGATACCCTCTTTGCGACGATGTAGAATCTGCCAGTGGATACGTTCGGCAATGTTCATGCCCTCAGTGGGATCGACCTTCTCTTTGCCCTCGCTCTGCTGTGGTTCATGGGCTTCAAAGTAGGCGATGTAGTGGGGCAAAGCGTCGGGACGGTTGAAGATCAGGTCTTCGGCGAGCTTGCGTTGCTCATCATCAATTTCGGCATAGGGTGTGATATGGGTCGGATTAACGATAGCCATATCCAGACCCGCTTTGACTGCATGATAGAGGAAAATGCTGTTGAGGATAGCGCGGGCGGTCTGTTTCAAGCCGAACGAGACATTGCTGACGCCCAGAATGGTCATCACGCCGGGCATCTCCGCTTTAATCTGTGTCAATGCACGCAGTGTCTCAATCGCAGCTGTCTGTAACTCTTCCTGACCCGTGGTAACAGGAAATGTGAGTGGGTCGAAGATCAGCGCGTTAGGTGACAGACCATATTCATTGATGCAGATGTCGTAGATGACATGCGCGACTTCTACCTTGCGCTCGGTCGTTTTTGCCATACCAATCTCGTCGATGGTGAGGGCTACAACGGCAGCGCCATGTTCGAGCGCCAATGGTAAGACATTTTCAATGCGCGGGCGGCCAGTTTCCATATTGATCGAGTTGATGATAGCGCGACCAGGATAGGTTTCCAGGGCTGATTTGATAACGCTAGCCTCAGTTGAATCAATGACCAGTGGTGCTTCAATGCCCATTGAGAGCTTCTTGACCACTTTTGCCATCTGTTCCGGCTCGTCGGTGCGTTCGGTCAAAGCTACCTGCACATCTAGCACGTGTGCGCCGCCCTCGACCTGTTCGCGGCCAATGGCGAGAATAGTATCGTAGTCATCTTTCAAAAGCGCCTGTTTGGCCTTGCGGCTACCTTGTGCGTTAACACGCTCGCCGACCAGCAAGGGAGCAGGGTCTTGTTGCATGGTTGTGGCACGGATAGCACTGGAGACGAGAGGTAGCATGAACTGCCGGAAATCTTTAGCAAGAATATTGTTGTCAGCGATAGGACGTGCATGGCGTGGAGCTTCGTGGCAGGCTTTGACGATAGCTTGCAGGTGTTCATGGGAACTGCCGCAACAACCACCGACGATATTGACGCCGAACTCAGTGATAAATTCGCGCAATGCCGCTGCCATCGGCTCCGGTTCCAATGGGTAGACGGCCTGCCCGTTGACGTTGAGGGGAATACCGGCGTTGGGAATTGTCGAGATGGGCAAAGGACAATTTTCGGCGAGGTAGCGTACCGGTTCACGCATGTATTCCGGGCCGGTAGAGCAGTTGAGGCCGACAACATCGACGCGCAAAGAAACGAGCGTAGTTGTGACGGCAGCGATATCGGTGCCAAGCAACATACGTCCACTGGTATCGAGCGAGACTTGAGCTTGAATAGGCACGGTGCGACCCATTTGCTGCATAGCGCGACGTGCGCCAGTAATCGCAGCTTTGACCTCCAGCATATCCTGACTGGTCTCGATTAGCAACACATCGACGCCGCCTTCGAGTAACGCCGCCGCCTGCTCATGAAATATCTCTGCCAGTTGCTGATAGGTGATTTTGCCGAGTAATGGATCATCGGATGAGGGCAACATGCCGGTTGGCCCCATCGAACCAGCAACAAAGCGCGGTTGCTTCGGTGTACTGTAGCGATCAGCCAGACGGCGTGCCAGACGTGCGGCGGTTAGATTGACTTCGTGCGTGAGTGCGCCGAGTCCGTATTCATCAAGTTTGAGACGGCTGGCGGTGAATGAGCCGGTTTCCAGCACGTCGCAGCCAGCCTCAAGGAAGCCGGTATGGATTTCTTCAATAACATTGGGTTTAGTAAGGACAAGATATTCGTTGCAGCCTTCGGTGGCCTGTCCACCATAAGCCTCGGCAGTCAATTGATAACGTTGTATATTAGTTCCCATCGCGCCATCATAAATCAAAACGCGCTGG
>JAJZEJ010000256.1 GCA_021828635.1 Chloroflexota bacterium | reverse complement strand
GTAGTTTTGTCTACAGTTTGTCAAATGAATTTCAAACAGGTGTCAAAAATAGTAACTCTTTCTATCTAAAATGGATTCATTTCGTTTTTTACATTCTATCTTCGCCACCCCGTACGATCGGCAACATTCATTATGGCATTATTGGAAAAGCAACTGGAAGTAAAACGTTCTACCATTCCCGCTTCAGGAAAAGGATTGGCCACTGTTGTCAGCGTAGGGGTAGTGTATGCAGCGTATGAAAGATCGCCTATAGTAATGAGGGCAATATCTTGTGGAATGCGGATATTGGCCTCGTGCAATGCTTTCAGTGCGCCAATAGCCATTTCATCATTCGCTACAAAAATCGCTGTTGGCTGGGCTGGTGTGTCCCAGGTGTTCGCCAGGAGTCGTTGAATAGCTTGGTAGCCGCCAGCATGGCTATAGCGACCGGGAACAATCCACGCTGGGTCAATCTCTATGCCCTGTTCTTCCAGAGCTTGTCGCCACCCCAAGTAGCGTTCTTGTGCGCTGCGCCATGTCGGTTGGTGATCGAGTGGACCACTGACGGTCGCAATGCGTGTATGTCCCAGTTTGAGGAGATGATTGGTTGCTAGGTAGCCAGCGCCGCGATCATCAAAGAGTGCCTGACTGATACCCTGATCTTCCAAAGGGCGATTGATGACGACGAAAGGTGTACCAGCATCTTTTAAGCGTGTCAGATGATCGGACTGCATAGAGAGAGAGAGAAACATGAAGATGAGACCATCAACTTGACGTGCGCGGAGTGTCTCTATGGCTGCAATCTCACTGGCCGTATCGGGAGCGCGTGCCAGCAAAATATGATAGCCCGCGGCGCTCAACACACTTTCGACGGCTCCGGTCACAGGCACGAAAAGGGCATTCTCAATCTCGGTAATCACCAGCCCAATCGTCATCGTGCGCCGTTTGACCATACTGCGGGCGATGATATTGGGATGATAGTTCAAATCCTTAATGGCAGCAAGTACCCGTTCACGCTTTTCAGCGCCAACATAGGAAGCGTTACCGTTCAGAATTTGCGAAACGGTACTGATCGAGACCTGAGCGCGTTCGGCGACATCACGCATCGTGATTACCTTTCGTGGCATAGCTCGTCTTCCCTCGACTCTCTCAAAAACGTTTTTCAAAAACGCTTTTCTAAAGTATAACCAAGAAAACGCTCCTGGTCAATACCCCATGTGGCCCAATTTTTGGTGACAAATAAATGTTCATGTTAGCGGTCGGGGCTGGTTTACCTCGCCCGTGCTGTCTACCTGTATTGACGCTTGCCAACGTACAAGCATGGTAAACTGGCCCTGACTGTCATGCGGATTGGCTTAGTCTTGCCAGAACTTTTTGATGGTAGCGATAGATGGCCCCATCTCGCTGGCCAGATTTTGCCAATGACATTCAATCGAGATGCGCCGGTCATAGCCGATCTGATGTAAGGCGGCAAAGTAGGGATGGAAATCTTCACCATAGTGTCCAGGGGCGGCGCGATCTTGCACCTCCGCGACGTGAACATGGGTGATGATATTACCAAAAGACAGAATGTCCGTTGGTGCTTCACCGTTGCAACCCATGTGGTACGTATCAACCAGCAACGTCGCGCCTGTCTGCACCAACGACTCAACCAGATTGCCGGATTCGGCGACAGTATTCAGCGTGTTGGTCTCTTGATAGCGTAATGGCTCCAATGCGATCTGCACGCCATATGCCGTCGCCCACTGACTCCACTGGCCCAGATACTCGCCAATCTGGCGCGTTGCCTCGACACGATCATAACCCGCCGGACAACGCCGTGCATCGCCACTGCCAAAGACGATCAGGCGAATGCCAACCTGTTGCGCACGCGCAAGAGCTGTCTTGACATAGCGTTCGATACGTGGTCGGTCAACAGACTGGGTGGGTGTTTCAATCAATGGCAGCGATGCGGCAATAAAACTATTGGCAGTTTCGATAGGTACCGGTAATTGACGTGCCGCTTTCCATGTCTCGGCGAAAACGTTATCCGGCTGCTCTGGCTGCAAGAAGCGTTGTACATTCTCTTCCAGATAGTCAATCGGCAGCGGTCCTAAGCTTGTAACATCTTTATAGGAGGCACAAACTCCAAATTTCATCGTTCTTACCTTTCTTTTTCTTGTCGTAGGGGCGTCATTTATGACGCCCTGTTTGCCCGTTGATCCGCTCACAAGGGTTCACAGGGCATGATGAATCACGCCCCTACGGGGTTATTTTGATAGAGTGACAATTTGTTGCGCTCGGTAGAGCATCTCGCCAGCATGTGGCACGTAGAGAATGCCTTCGTCTTCACGCCCTTGCCACTCATGAGGGTCGATCTTCTTATAGTCAAGATAGCCCAGGTTGACCTGATGGCAACGTGCTTCGGGAATGCTGGTTGCCAGCGTCACCTGAATGCGCGGCGTCTCGATGCCACTAGAGGCGTCATAGCTGCCTGTGCCTTTGACATGCGTGCTGTGCGCGAGAATACTGCCAGGCACATCTTTGAAGCGATCCCACTGTTTCAGGAAGTAGTCGCGCACATGGTAGCCCACGCGATCAATCAACGCGCCGTGCGTGTACGAGATTTCGCTGATGTGGGGAGCATAGATAATCACTTCGCCGCCATCGGCTATGGCTGGCTCGGTCTTGTACATGGCTTTGGCTGCTGTCCACAGATCATCATACATCTCGGCAGGCTGCGAAAGCACCCGTTTGAAGGGACGATTAACCGAAATGATATTCAACTGGCCTGAAAGGTCGGCGGCGGCATTGAACGCCTCTTCGTAGGAGCCGATATAGAGACCATGCAGGTTCTGGCCTTTGAGTACAAGGGAGACGCAGAGTAGTGGGCTATGAATGTACGTTGCCGCACGATGCATGACTCTGCGCACCGGTGTATCTTTCACGCCAATTGTATGCATGCTTGTGACAAGTGCGCCTAGCCAGTGCGTAAAATTGATAATATCCGGCCCGGCGATACCGGGGAAGAGATATTTCGCGCCACCTGAAAAGCCCGCGACCTCGTGTGGAAAGACGGGGCCACAAATGATCAGTTGGTCATAATCAAAGATCATACGATTGAGCGTGATCGGTACTTCGTCTACCAGCAATCCGCTCGTCAGTTGCTCGGCTTCCTGGCGCGTAATTGTACCGATGGTTTTAAGCATAGCTGGATTCGACCATTGATGATTGAAGATATGCACGTTGGGATAGTGTTCACGGCGTTCTTGCGTGGAGGCACCGACCAGCCGTTCGATCTCGGCCTCGTTCATCGGTGGATGTGTGCCGAGCGCGATCAGATAATCCAGGCTGGCGACACGTTGACCCAGGTTGGCATAAAGTGTGCGAAAGAAGAGCGGGATGGGAGCAGTGCGCGTCCCATCGGGAATGATGACGAGGACACGTTTGCCATCGACCGGTAGTTGCTCACATGCTTGTGCTACAAGGTCGTGTACATCGTTCTGTGTCAACGTCATTGTTGCTGTACCTTTGCCCAGAAGCATCATCTTGTTCCTTTCGGGGCATTTCTGTGTACCTTTGCTCATACAAAAACGTTTTTGAAAAACGCTTTTCTAAAGTATAACCGAGAAATCGGCTCTGGTCAATACCTGGAAAAGAGAAAAAGAGGTGTGAGCAAGGCGACTTGGAGGAATCACCCTGCTCAGTACGCCAGTTACAAAGAATATACTGAAAACTACACGCCGCCGAACGCCGAAAAACCGCCGTCAACCGGTACGACAATACCGGTGACAAATGCCGAGGCGGGACTGACCAGCCAGAGCAGTGTGCCAACCAGATCGTCGGGTGAGCCGAGGCGGGCTTCGGGCGTGTGGGCGATGATGGTTTGGGCGCGTGGCGTGAGCGAGCCATCGGCATTGAGCATCAGTTGGCGGTTCTGCTCGGTCAGGAAAAAGCCGGGGGCGATGGCGTTGACACGGATGTGGGGATTGTACTCCTGGGCCATATGCACCGCGAGCCATTGCGTGAAATTGGCAATCGCGGCTTTGGCGGCACTATAGGCTGGAATGCGAGTGAGGGCGCGGATGCCGCTCATCGAGGCGATATTGACGATACAGCCCTCGCCGCGTTCGGCCATGCCGCGCCCAAAGACCTGACAACTAAGCATCGTGCCAGTAAAGTTCAGCGTGAAGACCTCATTAATGATCTGGCTATCGAGATCAAAAAAGGAACGTTCCGCGCTTGTGGTGGCCTGTGGTCGATTGCCGCCAGCAGCATTGATCAAAATATCGACCGCTCCAAAGCGGCTACAGACCTCTTGCTGCGCTTGCTCAAGCGCGGCGCGGTTGGTTGTATCACAGGCCAGCCCTAGCGCCTGCCCGCCCTCAGCACGAATAGCGGCGGCGGTAGCCTCTGCCGACTCTGCATGCAGGCTCAAAATAGCAATTCGCGCTCCAGCTTGGGCGAGAGCGGTTGCCATTGCCTTGCCAAGTACACCACTGCCGCCGGTCATGACGACAGTTTGGCCCTGTACCTGGAACAGTGAGTGAGGATGTTGCATAGGTTCTTCTTGTGCTTCCTCTCAGATAGAATATTTGCTTAACCTTAGTATACACCAAAAAAACTCCCCACTCAGTGATAGTGAGTGAGGAGATTGTGCAGTTGTGTTTGTTAGCTAATGGCTGCATGGGTATCTTGATCTTTCTGCTCTTTGGTCAGCGTGCCGGTCCACGGCGTGCCAAGCAGTGGGAGCAGGTAGCGGTCTACACCGTAGTAGCCAGCGATACGCCAGGCCAGGATGATGAAGAGAGCTAACACGCCTAGAATGGGGTTGGTGCTGACGGTACCGGCCAGCAGGTAGTTCAGGTTCATAAACACCCCGAAGAAGGAGGCGATACCGGTCAGAATGCCCAGTACTAGCGCGATGCCGACAAGAACTTCACCAAACGTGATAATGTAGGCGAAGAGGGCGGCATTTGGTAGCACGAACGCACGCAAGAAAGCTGCATACCAACCCTGCACTGCTGGATGCGCTCCGCTA
>JAJZEJ010000642.1 GCA_021828635.1 Chloroflexota bacterium | reverse complement strand
CGCAGTCTACCTGGACACGACGCATTGGGAAGAGGGCAAGGTCGAGAAAATGGTACCCGATGTCTTCGCCGAACATATGGAGGTGGGCATTGACATTCGCAAGCAGATGATGGAGATTACGCCTTCGATGCATCACATGATGGGCGGCTACGTCATCAATGAGTGGGGCCAGACCAATGTTGACGGCCTCTACGCCGTTGGCGAAGTCACGACCAGCGTTCACGGCGCGAATCGCCTGGGCGGCAACTCTATCGCCGAAGGCCAGGTCTTTGGTCGCCGCGCCGGTCTGCACGCCAGCGACTTCGTGTGCAGCATTGACGCGCCCGTTATCGACGATGCCATCATTGCCGCCGAGGTCAGCCAGCTTGAGCAGTTGCAACACAATACCAGTGGTGTCAAACCAGCGATTGTGCTGGGTAAGATTAAAGACATCATGTGGCAGAACGTGGGTATTATTCGTGATGAAGAGAAGTTACTGGTGGCGCAGCGCGTCATCAAAGAGTTGCAGGATGAAGCCGAACACCTGGGAACCAGCAACAGCGCCGAACTCCAGAATGCCCTTGAGGTACGCGACATGCTCAAAACCGCCGAGGTGATTATTCTTGGAGCGTTGGCGCGTACCGAGAGTCGCGGCGCACACTTCCGCTCCGACTACCCGCAGATGAACCCTGATTGGGAGAAGAATATTCGCATTCGCAAAGATGAGAGCGGCAAGCTGGTCACACGGGTGACGCCGCCCGTGCGAGAGTGACCTTGTATCAATGCACCTATGGTATAATGAGAAGAGTAATGGGCCTATATGCAGGAGGGAAAGACATGGCAGCCGATAGATCAGAGATGAGTGATGGTCTCTATATGACGGTTGAACAATACTTTGCACTTGACGAGAGTAGCGATGCCAAGTATGAGTACCTGGATGGCTATGCGTTCCTCTTGCGTCCGCCGTCCAGTGACTATGATGATCAGGCTTTCGTCAACATGGCTGGTGGGCGGGTAGCTCATGGTGCATTATGTGCGCGTATGGTGTCTCTTCTCGATCAGGCTTTGGGAATTGAGAATCCTTGTATGGTCTATAGCAGTGATACGCGCTTGCGTTTGCAAGAGCATCGCTACTTCTATCCAGATGTCACGGTTTCCTGTGGTGAGCAGCAAGATGCTCTGATGTTGACCAATCCGATAGTAGTGGTTGAGGTGCTTTCCCCTGGCACGGAGAAACGTGATCGCGGCGAGAAGTTTAAGGCATACAAGGCAATGCCATCATTGCAAGAATATGTCCTGATTGGTAGCAAATACAAGACGATTGAGATTTATCGCCGCGAAGGGAACTTCTGGAGACAGTATTCTTATTATGAAGGTGATACAATTGAGCTTACCAGCATTGGTGTGCGCTTCTCGTTTGATGCAGTGTATCGCCGTATTCCCTTATAGTGGGTACCCCGTTGATGTAAGTGGAAGGAGCGGAGGATCGCATGAAAACACTTCGTTGGACATCGCATGACCTGGAAACGCTTCCTGATACGCTAGATGGCAGGCGCTACGAAATCATTGACGGAGAACTGTATGTGTCTAAGCTACCGCGCTGGGAACACCAGATTGTGAGCCTTGAAATCTCTGTCTTGCTTCGTGATTGGAGCCGTCAGACCGGCATAGGCGTTGCGAATGCCACACCAGGACTCATTTTTGCCGATGATGATGATGTCGTGCCAGATGTTGTATGGATCAGCAGAAAGCGACTGGCGACAGCACTTTATGAGGATGGCAAATTACACCAATCTCCTGAACTGGTGATTGAGATTCTCTCTCCTGGCTCATCCAATGAACGGCGTGACCGTGATCTCAAGCTCAAGCTGTACTCGCGTCGGGGTGCTGATGAATATTGGATTATCGACTGGCAACAACGTCGCATGGAAATTTACCGGCGCGAAGATGCCATGCTGACGCTTCATAGCACACTCAACGAGCAAGATATTCTACGGTCTCCCTTATTGCCTGGCTTTCAATGTCGGGTAGAGCAACTTTTCACCGATATATAGCTAGCTAGTTCTGATCGGAATTGGCATACATTCATCTTATGCCAATTCCGATAACATCACTCTGCATAGTGCTAAGGAGAGAATAAATACATAGAAAAACATCTATTTATATAAATGCGTGACAATTTTAGTGACATCTGGTAAAATAATTCTATATTATGACGAGGGGAGCTATATGCTATGTCTCCTGGTTCTATACAGCCTGATGTCATTGAAGAAACCTATGTCTCAGAGCCAGTGCCGCCAGTATTGTCACGTTGGAAGCGCATAAAGCAGTATCTCGGTGCGGTTGTCGTGCCTCTCCTTACGACCCGCCTGATGCTTGTATTGATTGGTATCATAACCGTGTTCTATATTTTGCCGCTGATCAACACACATCAGCCGATTTATCCCAATCCACTCATCAAGCACTTCCCAGATACGCTTTACTTCATGTGGGATCATTTCGACGCTGGTTTTTACATGGGCATTGCGCGGGGAGGATACTGGCCTGCATCCACATTAAAAGGTATGTCTAACTGGGCTTTTTTTCCGCTCTATCCATTGCTCATTCGTATCGTAGCCTTAGCCGTTGGCACGACACACCATAATGCATATCGCATTGGTGGTCTGTTTGTATCTTTTGTGGCAACACTTGTAGCTGGTGCGTATCTGTATCGTCTCACCAAGTTGGAATGTACAGAGAAAGTAGCGCGGCGGGCAGTATGGCTGCTGGCGGTATTTCCAACGAGCTTTTACCTGACCGCTATCTATCCCGAATCGCTAGCACTGGCGCTTTCGATTGCCTGTCTCTACTATGCACGTAAACATGCCTGGTGGCTTGCGGGTATCTGTGGTGGTTTAGCTTCACTGGCCCATCCGCAAGGAGTTTTGTTAGTAGTTGTGGTGGCATACGAGTTGTGGCAATCGTTGTCAGAGCAAGTTGCGCCATTGGCTCCTGTTACACGTTGGCAAAAACGCATTAGTATCTGGTGCTATTCCCGCTTTGTTGGTGTGTGGGCAGCGTTGCGACACTGGCGAACATGGGCGGCATTTGTTGCCTTATGTATTATTCCGCTTGGTATCGGACTATTCTGTCTCTATGGCTATCTCAAAACCGGCACCTTCACACCGTTTACTGTGACTGAACACAATGGCTGGGGGCGTCAATATATCAATCCAGTGTTGCTTATCTCTGGGATGATTGAGCATCCGCGACCGGCGAGTCCGTATGATTGGAACTTCTATGGCCTGAACATGGGTATGCTCTTCTTTGGATTTCTCGTGCTGATCCCAATTTTCCGCAAATTGCCCTTTTCCTACGGGTTGTTCACGTTGCTCAATGTGTTGCTGCCAATAACCGCAGGCGAGACGAATAGCGTTGCACGTTTCACACTTGGCGTATTTCCGATTTATATCGTGCTGGCGTTGTGGAGTTGTCGCGGTTCTGATACCCAACAAGAGCAGCGATTTGGTGTATTACAAGTAGTCTCTGCATTGTTGCTGGCGCTCTGCATGGCAATGTTCACATTAGGCATTTACTCGATGTCATGATGAGGCTAGGAGTGGGTTTATTGCCATAATGTCACAGTGCTGTGAATGTTTCTTTATAGCAAAATAGCACATCCACGCTGCTCAAGCTCTTCAAACCACGCTGGGATAGCGCGTAGCTTATTCCAGCGTACATCCAGTTTTTCCAGTTGTGGCAGGTTGCCGATACTGACAGGAAGCGCGACCAAGCGGTTGGCTCTCAAGTCCAGGTGTCTGAGATTGTTCAGATTGCCGAGCGATTGAGGAATCATACTTAACTGGTTATTGCGCAAGTCCAGATGGGTTAGGCTTGCGAGGTTGCCAAGCGATTCAGGCAGCGTAACCAGCTTATTGTTCATTATATGTAGCTCTTTCAGCTTTGCCAGATTGCCGAGTGTTGCTGGAAGTGTTGTGAAGGCATTGTTGTATAGGCGCAACTCTTTGAGGCTGATAAGCTTACCGATACTTTCTGGTAGCGCGGTCAGGCCATTATCGGTAATATTGAGATAGGTAAGGTTGGGCAGATTTTCAAAGAGCGATTCAGGCAGCGTGGTCAAGTGATTGTTGCTCAGGTAGAGGAAAGATGTGAGGTTCGTCAGATCGCCGAGAGAGGCTGGTAGTGTCGTCAGCTTATTATGGCCCGCATCGAGCATGCGGAGATGAGTCAGGTAGCCAATATGCTCAGAAAGCTCGGTGAGTTGGTTTTCCGCAATATTGAGCGTTTGCAGATTTGTCAGTTGCCATAACGATTCAGGTAGCGATGTGAGCCGATTGTGGCCTACGCTGAAATCTTTGAGTTGTGTTAGCAAAGCTATATTTTCGGGCAATGAAGTCAATTCATTCTTGTATATGCGCAATGTTTCAAGCTGATGAAGTTGACATAGCTGCACGGGAAACATGGTCAGGTGATTCGCATCGGCATGTATTGCTCTCAGTTGCGATAAGTTGCCGAGTGATTCTGGCAGAGAAGTTAGCAGATTGGCATCGGCATGTAATGCTTGCAGGTGATGTAAGTTACCAAGCGATTCAGGAAGTGTCGCTAGTTGATTGCCGGTGACATCTAATCTTTGCAGGTTGGTTAGTTGGTTGAGTGATTCAGGCAGTGTAGCTAAATTGCAATAACGCAGTGATAACGCGATAATTGTGCTGTTGTTGGTATAGCAAGCAATATTGCTGGCATCGCTATGAAACTCATCCCATGATTTGATCGGGATGGCATCTCCTTCACGTAGAGCGCCGGTATCGCTAAGTAAGCTTTCTAGTGTTTGGAGTATGTTGTTTTCTGTTTCGCTTAACAATTTTCTTCCCTACCAAACAATTAATAAGAGGCAGGCACATGGTGAAGGCAGGCACATGGTGAAGGCGTGCCTTCACCATGTGCCTGCCTCTTATCAAAAATGCTAATAGCTCCAGTTTAACCCACACTGGGAGCAGTGACGGGCGGGATGGTCGCTCTCAAAGGCGCGGCGAAACTC
>JAJZEJ010000058.1 GCA_021828635.1 Chloroflexota bacterium | reverse complement strand
TGGTATTGATCTGGTGCTGATCTCCCATCACTATGATCTGCAATGTGCTGGCATTGAGGCTGTACACGCTGCTGTCCAATCCGGCGAACTATCCATAGATGTCGTGCGCCAGGCGGCTGAGCGTGTTCTGCGTCTCAAACAAAAAAGACTTGCCTGGGATGATGCCGCGCTGGCTGACTCCGCGATAGTGTCGGCACTGGTCGGCGGTAAAGAGCATCAATGGCTGCGCGATCATGTCTATGCTCTGTCAACGACGCTGATAAAGAACGAGGATGGGCTGATACCTTTGCGTTTACAGCCAGAGCAGGAGATACTGGTGCTTATTCCGCAAAACGCGCATGGTTCGCAAGCTGAGGATAAGCAATACCCCAGTGATGCGCTCGTTGAGTCTATTCACCGCTATCATACCAATGTCAAAGCCGTTGCCATCCCACCACAGCCCTCGTTGCATGGGATGATGGCGATACAAGAAGCTATTCATCATGCCGATGTCACTATCATGATGACAGTTAACGCGCAGCGCGACCCTTATCAGTCGATCTTGATGGATTATCTACTGCAAAGGGGTAAGCGTGTGATTGGCGTAGCTGTCAGCAGCCCTTATGATCTGCTAATCTTCCCGCAATTGCGCACCTATCTGGTCACGTATGAGTACACACGCCCGGCGTTGCTGGCCGCCACTCGCGTGCTATTCGGCTGGGTACATCCACAGGGACATTTGCCGATAACACTTCCCGTATGAATCCCTACGGGTTTATTTTCAATAATGGGTATCATTTGGGTTGCAACGGTAGCGAGAAGTAGAAGGTGCTACCCTGGCCTGGCTGGCTCTCTAACCAGATGTTGCCGCCCATCCTGGTAATCAGTTCATGTGTAATATAGAGACCCAGACCCAATCCTTCAGCTTTGGCTTTGGGGTTGGCGCGGTAGAAGCGTTCAAAGATATGCTTCTTCTCCTCCTCATTGATGCCGGAGCCTTTGTCGGCGACGGCGACGATAACCTTGTTATCAAGCATCTCCAAGCGTAGTGCGATTGGTGTATCCTGTGGACTATATTTGATGGCATTGCCGATTAGATTGTTCAACATCTGCTCCAGGCGGGTCTCGTCTATGGTAGCCACTATCGACTCCTGGTTCGTGTCTAATGTGATTATCCGTTTGGATAGCTGGCTCTGGCTTTCGACTATCTGTTGCGTGAGCTTGACTATATTCACATTATTACGATATTTTAGTTGGAAATCTTCGCTGTGCAGGCGTGTAATATCCAGCATCTCGCTAATCAGGCGGTTCAAGCGTGAAGCCTGCTGGATAGTCTTATCAAGTATATCCAATGTTTGCTCGTCTTTGAGCCTTTTGCTATCTTTGGCGTCGTGTTTCTGCAAATTATATTTGAGGATCTCGGAATTGCCCAGAATAGTTGTTAGCGGTGTGCGTAGTTCATGGCTTGTCATAGAGAGGAAATCATCTCTGAGCCGGTTGAGTTGCTCCATTTCCCGTCTGACGCGCACCTGCTCGGTAATTTCGATGGCGGAGACAAGGATAAAGCGCACTTCATTTACTTTCGTTGCATTCCGAATGGGAATAAGGTTATAGTCCCAGATGGTCTCTTGTTGATCTGAAGCTGTTTTCCAATGGGCTTCTGACAGATGCAATGGCATCCGGTTTGTCAGCACTTCATTCCACAGGCTGGTTGCCTCCTCATTTGAGGCGAGCGTTGTTAGTTCCTGCCATTGGTGGCCGATGATGGCATGGTGATCTATGCTATAAGCACGCTCCAGGGCTTCCAGATAACGCGGACTGGCCATGAGCAAGTTGGTAGTGTAGGTGTCATAGAGGGCCAGAGCAATGACATCGGCGTAATCGAAGATCAGCCGGAATTTTTCAAGTTCTTCTTCGACGGCATGCACCCGTTGCTCTGTCTCATCCACTGCATAAATAATGATACCTGACACTCTGCCGTGGGCGTCATGCGAGGGAACGAGCGTATACACAAAATAGCTTTCGATATTTTCGCCACTGGCTATGGGTATGCGTGTCAGGATGCGTGGTGTAATGCGAACGATGTCCTGTTGGTAGACCTCGTGTGCCAGGCGCACAATGGGGAAGCCGGCCTCCCAGAGCATTTCAAAAACAATCTCCAGGGGGCGACCTTTGACCTCGCGTTCGCGCAAGAGACGGCCATAGCGTGGATTGAAAGCTTCCACAAGCAGATTGGGGCCGCGTAGCACCATGATGTAGAAAGGGGCTAGTTCGACCATCTCGGTCAGTTGTACCCGTTCGCTTTCGAGCAGGGTGGTCATCTCCTGCAACTCGCTACTACGCGCTCGTAGCTCCTCGTTGGTGGTCTCCAGTTCTTCATTGGCGGCCTGCAATTCTTCGTTGTTGGTTTCAAGTTCTTCATTCGTGGCCTGTAATTCCTCGTTAGTGGTCTCGAACTCCTCAATACTGGCCTGCAATTCCTCATGGGTCAGCACAAGCTCCTCGTTAGCGACCTGAAGTTCTTCATTGGCATCCAGCAACTCTTTGTTGGTCTCATTCAGACGTTTATTTGTGACGCTCAATTCTTGCATTAACTGTGTCTGTTCCACCTGGATAGTTTCGAGCTGACGGCGCGTCTGCACCTGGTCGGTAGCATCGACTATACTGATGGCTACCAGATCGGGAGCAGAGGTCTCTAATTGCATCGGCGCTATCGAGAGCGAGATGAAGCGCCCGCTGCCGCCCAGGTTAACCTCAAGCTCAAGCTCTGACAGCGTTACTATGTTGCGCTCACGGAAGACGCTATCGATGGCGTAGCGTACCTGTGTGTAGGGAATGCCACGCACTGTATGCAGAAAATCCTGTTCGTTGATCAGGTCACGCAAACTCAACATGCGGCGTGCGGCACCGTTAGCGGTCAAAATGTGATATGAGCGATTGATGACAACAACACCGACTGGCAGAAAGCGTAATAATAGTTCATTGAAGTGGCGCAATTGCCCGATCTCAAGCGGGGGAGTGTTTGTCTCTTGTTCATTATGCTGTTTCCCTATGAGAGTGCGCGTATAGCGGTTCGTTGTTTGTCTCTCATAGGTGAGCATAGGCATATTAAGATTAGATGGATTGGGGCGCTTCATCATCGGTAGTGCGCCTCCTGTACATTGATATATTTTCCAGTGCTTATTGACTAACTCGTAGGAACCTTGTTGTGGACGCACCGTTTCTGCTTTACCCAATAACAGGTAGCCGCCAGGGGAAAGGGAGAAGGCAAATTGGTTGAGGACGTAATCCTGTAATTCAGGGGTGAAGTAGATCAATACGTTCCGGCAGAGTACCAGATCAATGCGTGGGAAGGGCGCACTACGGCTCAAATCCTGTTGTCCAAAAATCACCATTTGTCGCAATGTCTTGGAGATGCGATAGCCCAGGTCGCTTTTCTCGAAGAAGTGATCCGCATATTCACTCGGCACACTTTTGAGCAAGTTCTCCGAGTACAGGCCGCGCCGTGCGAAATTAATTGCGGCTTCGTCCAGGTCGGTGGCGAAGATTTTGATGCTCCACTCAGGCAATTCCACGCCCAGCAGATCGGTGAGCAACATGGCGAGCGAGTAGGGTTCTTCGCCGGTGGCACAGCCTGCCGACCAGATGCGCAAGGTATGATTACGTTCACGCGCTTGTGCGATCAGCTTTGGCAAAATCTCGCCGCGTAAATAGGCAAAGGCTTCCTGATCGCGGAAAAACTGTGTGACATTGATCAGAAAGGATTTGACCAGTTCGCCGATTTCAGTGGGGTTGACCTTCAAATATTCCAGGTAGTCGTGCATGGTGCGACAATGTGTGACCGCCATGCGGCGACCAATGCGGCGCAAAATCGTCGAGGTTTTATACAGGTGAAAATCAATACTGGCCTGATGGCTGACCTGTTCGAGGATAGCACGCAGCGTATCTTCAGTTTTTTCTTCCGACGAAGGTATTATTTCCACACCTGTCAGCAGATCATAGAGCAAAGAACCAATGCGCTCGATGCCAACTTCAAAATCGACCACTGTAGGAGGCAACGCCAGAGGCATGGAAGGATAGCGTGCTGTCTGTGGGTCTTGCACAATCACCGTTCCGCCCGCATTCTTGACATCGACAGCGCCAGCCGCACCATCTGAACCTGAACCGGTCAGGATGACGGCGATCAGACGTTCACCAAAAATCTCAGAGGCGGTAGAGAGGAGGCGATCAACCGAGGGGCGTGGGCGTTTGTTGTGATCTGTCTGCACCTCAACATATCCCTCAGTAATAGCGACATGGCGATTCGCAGGCACGACATAGATTGTTCCTGTTTGCAGGGCATTCCGTGATGTCACCACCTGCACAGCTAGCGCGGTACGCCGTCGTAGAATAGTGTCCAGGTTGCTAGGACGGTTGGGATCGAGATGTTGGGCCAGGACAATGGGCGCTGGAAAATCCTCTGGCAGGGTGTTGACGAAAATTGAGAGTGCCTCAATCCCGCCCGCCGAAGAACCTACGACAACCAGATCATTGGAATTGGCCGATGAATTATTTGTTGCCATGAAAAACCTTTTATCAAGCAATCTTCATTCGCTAGAATAAGGGAAGGTGCTTGTTGTCTTGTCAAGGAGCATCATCACACTTCTACTGTCCATGTAATCAATTAAGCCGAAACAAGCATAGCGTGTGAGGATCGGCATTAACTGAGAAATAGTTAGTAAATGAGGTGAGGCAAATGATGATTTCCTCTTAATGAGAGCATACATCTCTCACCCGTGTTTGTCAAGTTGTATATAGCACCACTGCACCAGGACACGGATGAGCGTCAGATTGTTGCATTGTGCGTAGCAAGCAGGGTGAGCGCAAGGCACCCACTCCAATGCCTCTACCATGACATGCGCCTGCTCCCGCCCGTTCTGCTTGCTAATCCGCTGGTTCTGCAATATTTTCTGTATCGTCTTTATCTTCTTTCAATAAGAGCGCCCTCCTGATTAGAGCAATGCGTTGTTCAGCTTCCTGTAATCTATTAGCAAAGTGTTGGACCAGC
>JAJZEJ010000735.1 GCA_021828635.1 Chloroflexota bacterium | reverse complement strand
AACCTCCCCAACAGGAGACCCGTCAAAATGGCGTAGAACACGGCTCCCGCCACAAAGACGGGGATATAACCAAGATGGGTAATCATAACACCGCCGAGAGGTGTGGTCACGCTCTCAGCCCCCTGAAAGACAGCCTGATACGTACTATTGGCAACACCGCGTCGTTGTTCTGGAATGGCCTCCATCGAATAAACCTGGAAGATACCATTCGCCATATCCATCGTCCCTTGACGGAAGAGATAGAGTAACGAGGCCAGTGGCAGAAAACTGGTCAAGCCGATGATGAGCAGCAGGGGAATACTGAGCAGGCGTGTAAGCGCAACGGTCGGTATCTTACCAATGCGCTGCGCCAGCCAGGGGGCCAGCAATGTTAGCAAAGCATTCACACCATTAGCTCCACCATCAATCAGGCCAAAGAGCGCCGAGGAGGCGTGCAGGTGCTGCACAAAGTAGAGATTGAAATAGGGAATAAACAGGCCAGCGCCCAGACCGATCAGCCCTTGCACCAACGTCAGCACAAAAAACGCGCTCGTCACCAGCGAACGCATATTTGTGGCCCGCACCGTCTTCCACCATTTCGTCAATGTTAGCCACATTTGCCGCGTAATCAACAGGGTATCCCTGGCGGGTACCCTGCTCACAGTTATCCCGTTCGCGGGCATCTCATTCGCAGGGCGATCATTGCTCAACATGAAGAGTGGCACCATACTTGGTCCGGCCAGCAGGCCAGCGAAGAGTAAAGCCAGTTGATACGAGCGCGGCTCCGCTTGTTGAGCTAGCAACCAATGCATGGAAGGTGGCAAAGGAGCCATCAGCCAGGGCAGAGCGCGAAACCAGAGCGGCAATGCACCGCCAAGAACCTCGCCTAGCACCGTCGTTCCCAGACTAACAACAATATTGAAACTGAACAGATGTGGACGCTCAAGCTCCGTACTGTTTTGTGCCAGATAGGGAGCATTGACGACAAGCTGAAAGGCAGCGGCAACGCCGACGATAAAACTGGTGACAAGCAGCGGCAATGGCTGACGAAAAAGAATCTGACCCGCACCAGCTATACCGATAGCCACGTTCGACCAGATGAGAATCAGCTTACCACCATAGCGGTCGATGCAGTAACCGGCAGGGAAAATAGCGAGACCCGCGCCCAATGTACCGATGAAGAGAACCAGGCCAATAAAGTCTGTCTTATAACCCAGAGAAGCCAGATAAAGGTTGTAGAGCAGCAACAATATACCAGTCGTCACACCACTTAGCACATTGCTTAATAAATAGAGGCGGGCGTTTCGTTGGAAACGCCCAAACTCGCGGATATACTCAATGAACCGGAACATTGTTACGCTGTGAGGATACTTCGTTCGGACGCGATACATCGGTCCCTACAGGTGCCAGAGATGATAACTTTATCGCGTCTGTTGGCTCCACAAGTTTGTTACCATCTACACCTGGCTGTTCAGCAAGCCCTGCGCTGGTAGCGACGACTGCGCTACTGCTGCTTGACGCGGGGTGCAAAAAAGCATTGACAACAGCTTTCACCTGCATGGTGCGAGCGCGAAACTCAATCGCTGAACCAACCACGCGGTCGCTGACCTGTGTTACACGCTGATCTACGGCCTGCACACGCACCGCATTTTGCGCGATAGTGCGAATCAATTCGTTGCCAGTATCAGCCGGAGCTACACCTCTCTGAAAAGCCTCCGTAGTCTTGTTGACGCTATCGACTGTCGGACGCAATATTTTAATAACTTCGGCCTTGTTGCGCACCCAATAGGCCAGAAAAGCTGCCAACGCGCTAATTGCCAGCGCCAATATGATAAAAATGACCATATAGAGACCAATAATAATGGCCGCAATCGGTCCCGCCACACCCAAAAACGGATTAACCGAACTAACCAAGCTAATCGAGCTAGCCGTTGCCACACTAAGTTGCATCATTTACTCGCCTCCTGCTCCTGCTAACGCCTGCTGCTGCTCTTTGCGCCGTTGCTCAGCACGGGTGCGCGTCTGCCCTTTACCAACAAACACGCGGAACATCTGTTGCCCAGCCATCACGGCTGCCGCGGCTTTCACGCTCGGCTCAACCGCGAACTCGGTGGTCAACTGCGTCGCCGTGCCAATAGTGGAGACCGTGTGACCAGCAGTCTTTGCTGTGTCTTTAACGAGTCCCACCGTCTCTTGCACCGATTGCAACAGAGGCTTCATCTCATCACGTACCATCGTAATCGTGCGAATCAACAGGAAAATAGACACTACCTGCAATCCTGTCGCCGCCAGTAGTAAGAGCGCCAGTAAGATTAAGAAGATGTAGAGCAGATTGAGCAGCCAGCCGAAGATGGCTGCAAAAACGATAGCCGCGACGATAATAAGAAATACGATAGCCGCGACAATTAAGTATGGCAAGAATTTTCTCATGGTGGTCTCCTCACATTATTCCGGTATCATTGCTTTATTATAGCGCATAGGAAGGAAAGCTTGCAGTGATATGTATCTTGCACTGAAGAGTGGATCATCGTGCCTTCCCTATCTAAGACGCCCATCATAAGTAATGAGTGTCCATTCTCTCTTTCACTCTACTCTAACACGCATAATCCCTTGCGAGGGCTACAGTCAACAGGGCAAGCGCAAGGTATCCGCTTTAAGGAGGCAGAAGCAGAAGATGAGAAAAAGCTGAGACTTTGCTGATAATCTACTCTTGCACGCTGATATATGCTGAATAAGTGCATCTTTCAAGCAAGGTCATCCGTGCCTGATCTAACGAACAGAAAAGTATGACAGACCTGAAAGCAAAGGAGGTTGCTCAATGGTAGCATTCCATATGTTATTGGCGGATACCGTCGTATTAACGGCGACAATCTTTGGCCATCATTTTGTCGTAACGCTTAGTGAGCTTATATATTGGATTATTGCGGCCGTCGTAGGTCTCGTCGCCGAATTTATTGTAGGCTGGCGTCTACCTTTCGGCATCATCGGCGGCTTTATCGCGGCCCTCATTGGCATCTGGCTAATGACAAACATCGTCAACGTGGTGATCCCTGGTGATCCGATCTTGTATGGCGTGCCGCTCATTAAGACGCTGATCGGTGCTATCGTCTTCGTAGCGATCTGGCACCTTATCACCTACCGCCGTTGGGCTAGACGCCCACGTGTGGCGTAAGGCGTAGGACAAAGAAACAGCAATATGTACAAACATGGCCTCCCCGCGGGAGGCCATTTTCATGTTTCAATATCGTGCTATGCCTGCGTTTATATATATAAGTAGAAATATGATTGTAGCATGGCACCCACAAGGGGATGCCATGAAAGCTGTACAATAGTGTTCTGATAAGCGATAATAGAGCTATCAATTTGACGTTCTCATATATGGAGGCGAAAGTATGTTCTTTACACATATCCTGGCTGCTGCGCCGTTGCAGTTTACGATCACAACCAGCGAGATCATCTACGTCGTCATCGCGGCTATCGTGGGTCTCGTGGCTGAATTTATCGTGGGCTGGCGGCTACCTTTCGGCATTGTCGGTGCGATTATCGCCGCCCTCATTGGTATCTGGCTCGTGACCAGCGTCATCGCAATTATCATCCCTGGTGATTTCGTCCTCAATATTGCTGGTCAATCAATACCACTGCTCAGGGCGTTGCTCGGTGCTATTGTCGTCGTCGCCATCTGGCACCTGCTCACCTACCCCACCTGGCGTCGGCGTGAACGCTACTATCGTGGCTACCGCCGGGGATACCGCGAACGCTATTAACTTCCTACCTGACTCCACATAAGGCAGGGCGACCTGCTGACCCGCGCGGAATGTTATCGTTCCTTGCTTATGTTATACTGAAGGGCAAACTTATAACTTAACAAGGAACGATAAACCGTGGATATTACTTTCGTTATTAGCGCATTTGTGACCTTCTTCACTATTATCGATCCCGTGGGACTCGCTCCTGTCGTCATTGGCCTGACCGCCAATCTCAATGAGACGCAACGTAAGACGATAGTGACGCGAGCCACTGTGATTAGCGCAGTAATCATTACCTTTTTCGCCGTAGTGGGCCGCTTCTTGCTTGATCGCCTGGGCATCCAACTCTATGCCTTCGATATGGCCGGTGGCGCATTGCTCTTCATGGTCGCAGTCGATATGCTCTTTGGTCGTCCATCGGGAACCCGCGAGACCAAAGCCGAGGCGGACGAAGCGATGACGCGCGAGGATATTAGCATCTTCCCACTCGCCATTCCAATGATCGCCGGTCCCGGCACCATAGCCACAACGATTCTGTACGTCGATCTAGCAACGCCGCATCCGCTCGATCTGCTAGCGGTAGCGGCGGCGATTATCTGCTCGCTACTGATCGCTTGGCTAGTTATGCGTAGCAGTCTCATGCTGGTACGCTTCTTTGGACGCACCGGCATTATGGTCGTCTCACGCATTCTGGGCATTTTGCTAGCCGCGCTCGCGCTGCAATTCATTCTGAATGGCATCATCATGTTCGTTCACACCAGCGGTATCACCCATCCGTAGGGGCGTGCTTCATCACGCCCGAATATGCCCAAATGGTTACGTTGCTACATTCGGCGACCTCAAACGTATAGATATAATAAAGGAATGTCGGCGCATGATGACTGCGAATGAGACCGGTAAGAGGTAATATTGGAACGCATCTATCAGGTCGATAAGGCCACATTACGCAGGCAGCAGAGCCACATGAGCTATTCCCAGGCGCTTTCCAGCTACCGCACGCGGCATGGTCTGGCACGCATCTCCTGGCTCACCTGGAGCATCACCCTGGTAACAGTGACCTTCTGGTGTTTTACTGCCTATCAAACAGCCCTGGCGGCAGGAGCGCATAGCCTGCCCGCTGTGATTGCGAACATTATCAATAATGCTATCACGATTCAGGACAAAGAAAACGATGCATTGACATCAGTATTGCTCACTTACGGGGCGAAAGATAACGCGCTGATCCGGCAAGGGCAATACTGGCGTTTTGTTATGCCGATTTTTCTACACGCCAATCTGCTGCATGTCGGCCTGAATATGCT
>JAJZEJ010000709.1 GCA_021828635.1 Chloroflexota bacterium | reverse complement strand
AACCGTCTTTCAAGACGCAGAGCTGTATCGGCGGTCATTGCTCTTTTACCTGCAATCAACTGTGAAATCCGGTTTGTTGGCACATGCAATTCACGAGCCAGAGCAGTGGGAGTTTTCTTTAGTTCCCCCAATTCATCAGCTAATACTTCGCCTGGATGAATAGGATAGATCGGGCGTTTCTGCATAATTCTCTCCTCGCTTAACTATGACATAAAATACGTGATACGTCAAACGTATATTTGCATCGAGACAGAAGGCGAGATATCTTTTGCTCTGGCCTATTCGCTTATTGCAATTCTTGTCGCTTGCATCTAGCCAAAGAACAGCTTTTGCGGTACACTACGGGTACTCCGTAGAGAGCATAGTGCTGTTGTTAGAAAGGCGTGCGTAGCCGTATGCAGAATGAACAGATCGGTGTTGTTGATGAAGGGGTGAAGCAGCAGGTAAGGCAACTGCTTGATGCATTGAGAAAAGGCGCAGATCAACGGATTGGCACACTCAGGAAGCTCTTTCATGAACAGCTTAATTATGAGTATACTGATAAGCCATTAGCTTTAACTGATTCACTCGGTGCGTTGCTAGTGGGAAAAACCCCATTGTTATTTGCGACCGGCGCTGGTGGTGAGTTCCACGTGATCTACATGCGCTTTACTGGCAACACGCTTTCACTTAGCGATGAGCGCAAAATTATCATCAGGTTGCTCAATAATCATCCCTACGCGCTCTTTATTTTCTCTAATTATGCTCAGACGACGTGGCATTTCGTGAATGTGAAGTATGAGGCGGATAACACAAAACGCCGTATCTTTCGACGCATCACGGTGGAGCGCGAAGATCGTCTGCGCACGGCTGTCGAGCGTCTCTCCATGCTTGATGTGAAGCGTCTGGCCTCACATCTGGTGCTGATGCCGTTGGATATTCAGCAGATGCACGATGACGCCTTCGATGTTGAGGCGGTGACGAAACGCTTCTTCGGCGAGTATCGGGCCGTCTTTGGCATCTTGCAACAGTATCTGCATAAGCAAACCGGCGACCCGACCTGGGCGCATGATTACGCGCTACAATTCCTCAATCGCTGCATGTTCCTCTATTTCATTCAGCGCAAACACTGGCTGGGTGACGATAGTGAGTTTCTCAACTACTTCTGGCAAAGCTATCTCAAAACAGACCATGAGCAGAATACTTTTGTGAAAAACTGGCTGATGGTTCTCTTCTTTCAAGCATTTAACGATGGCTATACCGTCCATTATCGCTATTTTCCCGATGATATTCATACTGTCCTATCGCTGGCTCCCTTCCTCAATGGTGGACTATTTACAGAAAATGCGCTTGATAGAGAAAAAAGCGGCGAGTTTGTCATCAGTGACGAACGCTTCCAACAGGTATTGTTGTTTCTTGAGGCGTATAATTTCACGATCACCGAGGATAGTCCGCTCGATCAGGAGGTCGCTGTAGACCCGGAGATGATTGGTAAGGTCTATGAAAGTCTGGTGAATGTCTCCGAAGACCTGGACGAGCGCAGCGATGCTGGTATCTTCTATACGCCGCGTGTCGAGATCGACCTGATGTGCCGCCTCTCGCTGGTGGAGTATCTGACCAATCATCTCGGTTCCCATAACAGATCGTACTTGTATGATGCCGTTTTTGCAATGGAACCGGAGGATAAAGAGGCGGCTGATGATGTGTTGAAACAGCGTAATTTATGGCGTCCTCTCTATGATCTGCTGGAAAAAGTGACGGTGGTTGACCCTGCTTGTGGTTCTGGCGCGTTTCTGGTTGGTATGCTGTATGTCTTGGATGACCTGATGGAGCGAGCCGAAAAATATCCACCGTTGCAAGCGATAGACAAGCGTGAGCGAGCTTACCTACGCAAAAAAAGTATCATTGGGCGTAGCCTCTATGGCGTCGATGTGATGGAATGGGCCGTGCGCGTCGCCGAATTGCGCCTCTGGCTAGCACTGATCGTCGATGTCTCGTTGAGCCGCGAGGAGCTACATGTGCGCAACGAGCCGTTGTTGCCCTATTTCACATTCAAAGTGCAGCGCGGCGACAGCCTTGTGCAGAGGGTGGGCAACATTGATTTCGGCCATAATCGTTCGCAAAACCTCACACCAATACTAAAAAGGCGCATAACGCATCTCAAGCAGCAAAAATTGTTATATTATAACAATGATCCTTTGCGTAAAGAAAAAGATGAGCTGCAATATGACGAGCGGCATCTGTTCATCGACATTCTACAGGAACGCCTGGAGTCATTAGAACGTAGCTTACAGGCTGTATCAACGCAACAGCACACAATGCTGGGTATGGATGCTGGCAATGGTGGGCGGGTTGCACTAGAAAAAGAGCAGCAGGTAGCCCAATTGGAGGAGCAGCGCCAACAACTCCTTGATGCGATAGAAGCCATTCATACCGCAAACGTGACACCGTTTGTCTGGGATATTGCCTTTGTTGAGGTCTTCGCCGACAGAGATGGCTTTGATCTTGTGATTGGCAATCCGCCCTATGTGCGCCAGGAGCAGATTGTCAATCCACTGTTGCCAGCCGAGACACGGAGTACCAAAGAGAAGAAGCAGGAGTATAAACAGCAGCTTGCACAGGCCGTCACCGCACTCTTTCCACGTTTCTTTGCGCAGCATGAAATAGGTGGCAAGAGCGACCTGTATATCTATTTCTATCTGTATGGCCTGTGGTTGCTGAATGCCAAAGGTACCTTTAGCTTCATCACCTCCAATTCCTGGCTGGATGTCGGCTATGGTGCTATCTTGCAGGAATTTCTGCTCAGGCATTGCCATATCAAGCTCATCATTGATAACGAGATGCGCCGCTCCTTCTCCAATGCCAGCGTCAATACCGTTATCACGCTCTTCTCGGCTCCCGATGAGAACAATGATGGCTCCCTGGATGAAACGGCGCGTTTCGTGATGTGCCGTGTGCCATTCGAGCAGCTGCTCTCTGCCGATCTGATGAAAACGCTTGTCGCCGCTCAACAGCGCCAATCGCTACCGGCCTATCGCATTCATCCCATCAAGCAGCGCACACTCTTTGAGGAGGGTATGGCGCAACCGGAGGCTGAGGACGAGGAAGCGCCCGTGACGCCACCAGCAATACCGCGCAAAGGACGTGTTCGTGAAACGCCACCCAGCAACGTGCGCCCATCGGTACAGACCAAATATACCGGCAACAAATGGGGCGGCAAATATCTACGCGCCCCCGATATCTACTGGACGATCATTGAGAAGGGCAAAGATAAGCTGGTGCGGCTCGGCGATATTGCCGAGGTGCGCTTTGGCATCAAGACAGGTGCGAACGAGTTCTTCTATCTGGACAAGAAAGCGATCAAAGAGCGGGGCATTGAGCAAGAGTTTTTGCGTCCCGTCATCAAGAGTCCACGCGAGTGCAAAAGTATCAGCATTGACGATGGCGCACTCAAGTTCAGCATCTTCCTCTGCAACAAAACCAAAGAAGAGCTGCAAGGCACCGCCGCACTGGCATATATCCTTTGGGGCGAAAAACAAGGCTATCAACGTAGACCAAGCTGCGCGAGCCGCCCTCGATGGTGGTCAATCTCGCCAGATACAGCTAATAGTATTTTTGTGAAAGAGGCAAACGATACATCTGCGATATTTTACAATCCTTACAATTATATTGTAGATTGTCGCCTCTACTATGCTAATCTTTTGTCTGTCACGCTGGCATATCTCAATTCTGCTATTGGTGCAATGTTTTTTGAAATATATAACCGCGCAGGATTAGGTGAAGGTGCAAGAAGCATGATGGTTGCAGATTATACTCAAACTCCGGTATTGACTGGTACCAGTAGTGAGATAGAGCAGTTGTTACGAGCAATATATCCTCTACCACCACGAAAATTGGCTGTCAAACCTTTTATAGAATGGGCCAATGTTGATAGTGCCATTTTTGACTTGCTCAATCTAACTCAGGGTGAGCGGGATGCGGTGTATGAGGCGGTGACGTATCTGGTGAATAAGCGGTTGCAAAAGGCGGGTAGCCTGGAGGAGCAGGCTCAGAGGAAGGCGGTGCGCAAGAGAGTCGAGGCGGCGCGGAGCCTGGTGGGTATCTGGATGGGTTTGCCGGAAGACCCAGAGGAAGATATGTTGTAGCGTGAGAGAGGTGCGTTATGCTATGTATGGTCTGATGACCGGAGACTCGTTACACCTCGGTTGCATGAGCCGTTGTAGAAATAGTCGGCGCAAAGCTCCCTTGTCCGATATTGTGACGCAGGATGGTGATTTTGCCCACATTGACAGCGTGACCGTCTGGCTACCGCAAGATGTAGCCAAAACAACATCTTGATATATAAGGAAACACAATGCCCACACATGACATTATCGACAATCGCAAAGAGCGCCTCGTTGACCACATCAACCGGATGCTGGAATCGACCGAGTATGCGCGTTTTGCCGTGAGCTATTTTTTTCTCTCCGGCCTGGAAAGCATCGCCGGACAGCTTGAGGGCGTCAAAGAGTTGCGCTTGCTGATTGGCAACACGACGAACCGCGAGACGCTAGAACAGATGGCGGAGGGCTATCGGCGACTGGAAATGGTGCAGAGCGCGTTAGAGGCACAAAGCTATCCGCGCCGTATGGATATGCAACGCATGACGGCTGAAACGGCGAGCAATATTCGCTCGTCGATGGAGCAGATGGATCAGACCGATAAGAATCAGCAGTTAGTCAAGATATTGGTGAGCATGATCGAGGAGCAACGGCTTAAAGTGCGCGTCTATACAAAGGGCCGTTTGCACGCCAAAGCCTATATTTTTGACTATTATGAGACACTCTTCGATAGAACTGGCAAGCCCGTCCAGCGCCATGAAAAGGGCATTGCCGTCATTGGTTCATCGAATCTGACGTTATCGGGTGTCAGTCACAATACAGAACTGAATGTAGTGGTGCAGGGCAATGATAATCATGCCGAATTGGTGGACTGGTTCGATGAGCTGTGGAATGAGGCACAGGATTTTGACGAGTCGCTGATGCGGGAGATGCAGCAATCCTGGGCCGTGCAGTTGGCT